>CAMAVO010000061.1 GCA_945861685.1 Chitinophaga pinensis
AGAAAGTTCAGTTCATTGTTACTATTCTGCACGAACCTGAATTACTCATCTTAGACGAGCCTTTCAGCGGATTTGACCCCATTAACACCAACATAATAAAAGAAGAAATTCTGCGACTAAAAAAGAATGGAACCACCATTATTTTCTCAACACACAACATGGGTTCAGTGGAAGAATTGTGTGATGATATTGCACTGATTAATCAATCGCAAAAAATATTGGATGGCTCTGTTTCTGAAATCCGTTCGGCTTATAAAAACAATATCTGGGAAGTTGCTTATCACGCTACAAACGACAACGCGCTTCAGCTTCCCGAAGGTTTTGACTTACTTGCCAACGAAGAGGAAGACGGCAAAAAAGTGGCGAGAGTAAAAATCGGAAATCACAATTCAAACGAGTTGCTATCTGCTCTTATTCCTCATGTAAGTATCGTTTCATTTAAAGAAGAAATTCCTACGATGAATGATATTTTTATTCAGAAAGTGAACGAAATGAACGCTTCAAAAAAACTTACTAATGCATAAAATATTACTCATCATAAAACGCGAATACCTTACACGGGTAAAACAAAAGTCATTCATCATAATGACTATTCTTGGCCCGCTGCTTATGGGCGCTTTATTTGTTGTTCCTATCTGGATGGCAACACAGGAAGATGAGAAAACAGATGTACTGGTCGTGGATGAAAGTCATTTATTTGACACCAGTTTTCCAGACAAAGAAAATCTGAAATTCCATTTTGTGAAAGACATGGCAATTACAGAAGCCGAAAAGCAATTGGAAGAAGATTATTATTCAGCCGTGCTTTACATTCCTCAGAATATAATCAACAGCAACGGGGCAGAAATAATTTACAAAAAACAACCGGGCTTTAACACGATTCTATTTATTGAAAGCTCTATTGAAAATGAATTAGAAAGTCTGAAGCTATCTGAATCGGGCATTGATAAAAAAACTCTGGCTGAAGCCAAGACAGATATTAAAATGCGCAAAAGCAAATACGAAAGTGGTGTGAAAGAAAGCAAGAATACTGAACTGAGTATGGTGGTGGGAATGCTGGGCGGTGTGCTGATTTATTTTTTCATTTTCCTTTACGGGGCTCAGGTTATGCGCGGTGTTATTGAAGAAAAATCGAGCAGAATTGTAGAAGTAATTATTTCTTCAGTAAAGCCTTTTCAACTGATGATGGGAAAAATTATTGGCATTGCAATGGTTGGTTTAACACAGTTTTTGCTTTGGATAATATTAACAACTACAATTGTTTCCGCTGCAAAAGGATTTTTTGGAGTAGAGAAAAATTCACTTCCAACTCCTGTTCCTATGGAACAGGCAATGAACGGGCAATCTGCATTACAACCCAATATGCAAGCACAACAACCTGCTGCTGAAGATATGGACGAAATCTGGAAAAGTATTGACAAGATAAATTTCCCTTTACTTATTGGTGCTTTTATTTTCTATTTCATTGGAGGATATTTGCTTTACGGAGCGTTGTTTGCCGCTGTTGGTGCAGCGGTTGACAATGAAGCCGACACACAGCAATTCATGTTGCCTATTACCATTCCGCTCATTCTTTCATTTGTAATGGCGCAGTTTGTTATGAATAATCCAGAAGGCCCTATGGCGTTCTGGCTTTCTATAATTCCATTTACATCGCCAATAATTATGATGGTGCGCCTGCCTTTCGGGATACCTTATCCTTACACAGATTTATGGATTTCAATGGCGTTGTTGGTTGTCGGTTTTATTGCAACCACCTGGTTTGCTGGAAAAATTTACCGAACGGGAATTTTGATGTATGGCAAAAAAGTGAACTACAAAGAATTATGGAAATGGATTCGTTATCACTAAGATAAAACTTGTGCGGATTGCAATCATAGATTTAGGCACGAATACTTTTAACCTGTTGGTGGCGGAAATTGCTGCCAATCATTCTTACAAAATTATTTTCAACACCAAGATTGCAGTAAAATTGGGTGAAGGAGGAATTAATACCAATACCATTGCTCCTCTTCCATTTCAGCGCGGAGTTGATGCAATGAAAGCGCACAATGAAACGCTTAAGCGATATGCAACCGAAAAGATTTTTGCCTTTGCTACTTCAGCTGTGCGTAGTGCAAAAAACGGAAATAAATTTGTTACTGAAATTAAAAAGCAAACAAGCATTGAAGTAATTGTAATAACAGGAGAAAAAGAAGCAGAACTAATTTACGCAGGTGTGCGTCAGGCTTTGGATATAGGCACAGAAAAAGCTTTGGTAATGGATATTGGCGGAGGAAGTACTGAGTTTATCATCTGCAACAATGAACAGATTTTTTGGAAGCATAGTTTTGATTTGGGCGTTTCGCGCATGTATGAATTCTTCAAACATTCTGAACCAATTACAGCGGATGAAATTTTGAAAATAGATACTTATTTCAGCGAGAAATTACAACCGCTTTTTAAAGCAGTGGAGCAACATCCTATTGACACGCTGATTGGTTCTTCAGGCTCGTTTGATACTTTTGCAGAAATGATTTTTTGCAGATTTCACAAAAACGAAACTCTTGCCAATAAAACTTCTTATGAGTTCAGGCTGGAAGATTTTCAAAAAATCCACAATCTGATTATCCGATCAAACCTTGAGGAACGCTACAAAATGGAAGGACTGATTGAGATGCGTGTTGATATGGTTGTTTTGGCATCGCTCTTTACAAATTTTATTCTGCATGAACTTAAATTGACTAAAATGCGTCTTTCAACTTATGCACTGAAAGAAGGCGTGCTATCAGAAATAACAAAAACGATATGAAACGAATTTTAATCATAGACGATGAAAACAGTATCCGCAGAACATTGCGTGATATTCTTGAAAACGAAGGCTACGCAATTGACGATGCACCTGATGGTCTAGAAGGACTGAAATTAGTTAAGAACAATCATTACGATGTGATATTGTGCGACATCAAAATGCCGAAAATGGATGGATTGGAAGTTTTGGATAAAATACTTGAAAGCAATTCGGATGTTCCGGTGGTAATGATTTCCGGTCACGGAAACATTGACACTGCTGTGGATGCTATCCGCAAAGGTGCGTACGATTATATTTCAAAACCGCCTGATTTAAATCGCCTACTTGTTACAATCCGGAATGCGTTTGAGAAATCAAACTTAGTAACGGAGACAAAAATTCTGAAAAAGAAAGTCAGTAAGAAGTACGAAATGATTGGGGATTCGGGCTCAATCAAAAAAATTCACGAAATGATTAGTCGCGTTGCGCCAACGGATGCACGTGTTTTAATCACCGGTGAAAATGGAACAGGAAAAGAATTAGTTGCTCACGCTATTCATGAAAACAGTCAGCGTTCTTCATCTCCATTGATTGAAGTGAACTGCGCAGCTATTCCATCTGAGTTGATTGAAAGTGAATTATTCGGGCACGAAAAAGGAGCCTTTACTTCTGCCATCCGACAGAAAAAAGGGAACTTTGAATTAGCAGATGGCGGAACTTTATTCTTGGATGAAATTGGCGACATGAGCCTTTCAGCGCAGGCAAAGGTTTTACGCGCATTACAGGAAAGTAAAATTACCCGCGTTGGAGGCGATAAAGAAATAAATGTGAACGTGCGCGTGATTGCAGCCACCAACAAAAACTTGAAAAAGGAAATTGAAAAAGGAAATTTCCGAGAAGATTTATACCATCGTTTGGGTGTTATACTTATTCATGTTCCATCGCTGAATGAACGCAAAGATGATATCCCAACTCTGGCAAAACATTTTCTGCAACAGATATGCAGCGAATACGGAATGCCGCAAAAAGAATTTGCAGCCGATGCGCTGAAAGCTCTGCAAACTATTGACTGGACAGGTAATATCCGCGAACTGAGAAATGTGGTGGAACGCCTTATTATTCTCTGCGATAAAAAGATATCAGCTGCTGATGTGACTATGTATGTGAAAGCACACAAAGCCTGATTTCACGTTGAGCAAAGCAATTCTTTACATGCTCATCAGCACACTCGCATTTTCATTAATGAATTTACTTGTGAAATTTCTGCCAACTATTCCACCTCATGAACTCATCTTTTTCCGCTCATTAGTTTCTATTATTCTCAGCATTTCCTCTATACATTATTATGGATTAAATCCATTTGGGAATAATAAGAAATCATTGTTTTTGCGTGGATTTATTGGATTAATTTCGTTATCTATTTACTTTTCAACATTGCAGGCAATTCCACTTGGAACGGCTGTAACACTACAAAACCTCAGTCCTGTTTTCACTGCCATTTTTGCCATGATTTTTTTGGGAGAAAAACTAAAACCGCTGCAATGGTTGTTCTTTGCCGTATCATTTACAGGTGTTGCATTTATCAAAGGGTTTGACGAGCGCATCAGTCTTTTCTGGCTTTCATTAGGAGTTGCATCGGCTATGTTTTCAGGACTTGCGTATTCAGTGGTAAGAAAATTGAGAGACACCGACCACCCTATCGTTGTGGTGTTTTATTTCCCCTTAGTGTCGCTGCCGTTTGCGGCAATAGCGTGTCTGTTTCAGTGGGTATCTCCTACTCCGCTTGATTTATTTTTCCTTGTCTTGATGGGTATTTGTGTACAGGTCGGACAACTATACATGACCAAAGCCCTGCATGCCGAAACCACAGGCAAAGTGATGATTCTCCAATACCTGAGCGTTGTTTATGCACTTGCATTTGGTTGGGGCTTCTTTGGCGAAACGCACGGCTGGCTTGCTGTTCTGGGCATAGCGTTAGTTGTTACCGGTGTTTTGCTGAATATTCTTTACAGTAAAAGACAGGATGCAAAAACTATTGCCTCCACTTGATGTTGCAGCCGATGCTCACCTTTTGTTCTGCATTCACAGATTTTCCTGCAAGAATTGCATCTAGCGCTTCGCGAATATCTTTTCCGGTAATAGGTTTTCCGTTGGATGGGCGTGAATCATCTAATTGTCCTCGGTAAACACATTTTAAATCACTATCAAAAATGCTGAAATCTGGCGTACATGCGGCAGAATAAGCACGTGCTACATCCTGTGTTTCGTCATACAAATACGGAAAGGGGAATTTATTTGCTGCAGCAAACTCTTTCATCATTTCAGGGCTGTCCTGCGGATACTTTTCAACATCGTTGGAGCTGATGGCAATGAAAGAAACACCTTTAGGAATATAATCATTTGCAAGTCTTACTAACTCATCAATTACATGCACAACAAAAGGGCAATGATTACAGATGAACATGATAACAGTTGCTTTGTCAGATTTCAGTTCATTCAATGATTTCACTTTCCCCGAAATGGTATCGTGCAAAGAAAACGCAGGAGCTTCAAAGCCGAGGGGAATTAAGGTTGTGGGTGTTTGTGCCATGTCTCTATCTCATTAATTTTTCATCCATCCTGTAATGCTATATCGCTCCTTCTTTGTCGGCAATACTTCGTGTTCTATTTCATCGCTTTTAAAACAAACGAAACGTCCGAAAACAGGAGCAACATCTGTGAATATTTCATTATTGTAAATGCGGAGTTGCCCGCCATCATTTTCAGTCCAGTCTTGGTTCAGATAAAGCACACAGGAAATGGTGCGACCTGAATCACGCTGAAAACGATCAACGTGCTTTTTATAAAAACTGCCTTCTGGATAAACGGAAAAATGAAATTCCATTTCTTTTAAGCCAAGAAAAAATTCGCGGTGAAGAAATTGTTTCAACTCTTCCATTTGTTTGCAAAACTGTTTTTGAAGTTCAGATAGGTTGTCTTCGTCCAACCAATGCACGAAATCACTGCGAATTTCTGAAACCACTTTATGCTCCGCACCTTTGCCTATGCCTGCCTGTTTAAATTGATCGCTTTTAAAAAGAAGCATTTCCTCTTTTAACAATTCCTGTAAAAAATCAGTTATAAAAAAATCATCGGTAACAGCCCAGCCTTTTTCGGCAAGGCTATCGGCTAATTCAGAGAGTATAGTTTCGGGTGATTTCATTTTACAGCAAAGACGCAATTGCACAAAGTTAATTGAGATTTCTAAGTTGAATTGTTTTAATATTTTCGCGCTTGAATATAAACTAACAACATGAAACACACTCTTACCCTCCTCATCACCTTAGCGCTTTACACTAATGCCTTTGCTGCTTTGCAGGGCGACAGCCTGAGCTTCACCGTTAAAGCCCTTTCTGGAGGAAAACCAGTGCCTTATGCAAGCTTTGAAATAAAACAAAACACACAGTTTATTTTCACGGGAATTACCAATGCGAATGGAACATATAAAGTAAGTATTCCCGCATTACGCGATGCGTTAACACCTGTTGAAATTATTTTCAAGGAGAAAAACCACGAAACCTTTATACTTAGAAATGTAACTCTTGCGGCAGGTAAGAGCTATGAGGCAAATATGAAATCATTGATTGTCGAGCAAGCAAAAACAATTAAAACACAAGAAAAAGAAAACGAGAAATTAGAGAAGAAAAGTGAAGATCTGGAAAAAGATTTGAAAAAGGCAGAGAAAGAAACGGCACAGGCAGAAAAGGAAGCAAAAACAGCAGAGAAAGCCACCAAACAAGCCGAAAAAGAAAAGAAAGAAGCCGAGAAAAAAACCAAAGCCGCAGAGAAAGAACTGAAGAAAAAAGAAAAGGAAGAAGCTGCGCATGCTAAGACACAAGGTAAAATTGACAAGTTGGAAGACAAAAAATTAAATATTGCCGAAGATGCTGCCAAATTAGAAGTGAAACAAAAAAAGTTAGACAAAAAAAGCAGCAAGATTGACAAAGCCGAAGCTAAACTGAACAAGAAAATTGCAAAAGGCAAAATGACACCTGCCGAGGTTGAAGCCGCAAAAGCTGACATCATGGCTCAACGCGCAGGCCTTCTGGAAGACAAAAGCAAAATCACAAAAAAGAAAGAAGAATACAACTTGGAGTTGCAAGAACTCGATAAGAAGGAAAACAAATTGGAGAAAAAGCTGGATTGATGTTAGTCAAACTTAGCTTATCAGCTATTCATGCGATTAGCTAATTTTGCCCTTATGCGCTTTTTATATTTTCTCATTAGTTTTTTCATTGCAGTAAGCGCTTTTGCACAAGAAGCACCAAGCAAAATAGAGCTGCTGCATGCTAACGAGTTGCAATACGATGAGCGGCAAACAGGCAAAGTGCGCAGGCTACTAGGCGATGTTCAATTCAAACACGATGATGCCCTTATGTTTTGCGACAGCGCCTGGCTCTACAGCGAAACCAATACCATAGATGCTTTCAGTCGTGTACACATCAATCAGGGCGATACACTCGACCTCTATGGCGACAAACTCAACTACAACGGAAACACCAAAGTAGCCGTAGTTACGGGCAATGTGGTGCTTATTGACAAAGAAATAAAACTCACCACCGACCGCCTTACTTATGACCGTGCCAGCGGCATCAGCAACTACACCACAGGTGGAAAAATAGTACAGAAAGAAGATACACTTACCAGCATTTTTGGCTATTATTATTCTGGCGAAAAGATGCTGCACTTCCGCAAAAATGTGGTGCTTATAAATCCAAAATACACCATCAACTGCGATACGCTAAAGTTTAAAACCACTACCGAAGTGGCTTACTTCCTTGGCCCTACCGTAATTGTAAGCGATGAAAACACCATCTATTGCGAGAACGGTTGGTACGATACGCGTAACGATGTTTCGCAGTTTAACCAACACGCAAAAATTACTTCCAAAGAACAAACCATAACGGGCGACAGCATTTATTACGACCGCGCAATTGGTTTCGGAAAAGCCATCAACAACATCATTTTGCGCGACACCGTTCAGGAAGTAGTTATCAATGGCGACTACGGGGAGTTTTTCCGTAGTGACGAAAAAACGATTGTAACCGGCAAGGCTCTTATGAAACAAAACTTAAGTGGTGACACGCTTTATCTCCATGCCGATACATTGAAAACCACACTTGATACCATCAGTGAAAAGCGCACACTCTTTGCCTACCACAAAGCCAAATTCTTTAAAAGCGATTTTCAGGGAATGTGCGACTCGCTGGTGTATTCCTATAAAGACTCGGCTATCAGCATGTATTACCTCCCAATACTCTGGAACGATAGCAATCAGCTGACCGCTGATACTACCTTCCTGCAAATGGCAAACGGCAAAATGCACGAAATGCGCATGCGCAACAATGCCTTTATTATTTCAAGTGAGGACACTGCACACTTTAACCAGATAAAAGGCAAGAACATGAATGGCTTTTTCGAGAACAGTAAACTCTATAAAGTACGCGTTATCGGAAACGGACAAACCGTATATTATGCAAAGGAAGAAGGCAAACCATTAGAAAACGTAAACAAAGCAGAAAGCAGCGACATGCTGATTTTTGTGGATAGCAGCAAAGTAAAATCCATCACCTTTATCACCAAGCCCGATGCTACACTTTATCCTCTGAAAGATGTAGCAAAAGAAGACTTGAAGCTCAAAGATTTTTCGTGGAAAAATATTCTGCGTCCACGCAGAATTGAGGATGTATTTAAGTGGGAGTAGGCTACCCGTCATTGCGAGAGTTTTTCACCCGAAGCAATCTCACTTTATCGTCAATAGTAAATATAACATGAGATTGCTTCGCCCCGCGAAAAGCGGGACTCGCAATGACGATTACTCAAAGTGAAACGACAGCAAAAACGCCATTGAATTCAGTTTATTGATACTTTGCGTGTAAATGGTTTCGTCTTTAACCAACAGGTTATTCATTCCGAACGAGACTTTCAACTCCGGTGAGAATTTGAAATACTGCATATATAAATCAAAGCCAACACCTAACTCATAGGCATAGTCAATGCGATTGAGCTTTACCACTACCTCGTTATCACCCGTTTTTATTTTGGATTGCGAAGCCATATCCATTATAAACTTACCTCCGCCTAAAACATAAACTCTCCAGTTTCCATCATTAATCCGCACCGATTTAAACTTGAGTGAAAGCGGAAACTCCAATAAAACTGATTCTAATTTCTGTTCTTCACTGCGTTGTACCGGCTGACCAAGTGTATCCAAGGTACTCAGCGTATACTGCAGTCTGCGGTCGGCAAAAGAAAGATCGGGAATAAAGCGAAGGTTAAAGTGTTGCCCTATTCTGAGGTCGGTGATAATACCAAGATTAAAACCTACCTGTGGCTGCGGGTCAATCACAAAAACAGAATCAAACTGCTGAATATTGTCAACATTGCGCACTCTAAACGTGGTGCTGTTTACACCCAGCGTAAATCCAAAGTGCAGGCGCTGACGATCGTATTTTGGCAAACGCTTTTGTGGGTCGCCTGCAAATCTTCGTGTAAAGATCTGCGCGCTGCTTTGCTCCGGCACAAGGCAAAGAAATAGCAATGCAGATAATGCAATCCGCATAAACGTAAGAACACTCAGGTGCGAGGTTATACTTTGTTTAACCTGTTTTTTTACCCACATAAATTGTTGCTATACCAAAGGTAAGTGGTTTCATCTTGGTAGCGCTAAATCCTGTTTTAATTAAAAGCCGGGTAAAGTTTTCTCCATCAGGGAATGATTTTACAGATTCTGGTAAATAGGTATATGCCGAATTATCTTTTGATATTATCTTTCCAAAGAAAGGTAATATGCTGTTAAAGTAGAAGTTATACAGTTGCTTCACAGGGAATGTTACGGGTTTCGAGAATTCAAGTACAACAAACGTGCCTCCGGGTTTAAGCACCCGGTAAATATCTGCAAGTCCTTTTTCAAGGTTTTCGAAGTTGCGCACACCAAAAGCAACGGTAACAGCATCAAATTTATTGTCCGCGAACAAAAGTTTTTCTGAATCGCCCAACTGCAGTTCAATTTTATCTTCCAGCTTTTTATTTTTTATTTTCTGTTTTCCAACGGCCAACATACCTTCTGAAATGTCTACCCCTGTTACCTTATCAGGGTTCAGGCTCAGGGCTTCTATGGCCAAATCGCCTGTTCCTGTGGCTATATCCAAAATGGTTTTAGGTTTCTCATCTTTTAAATAAGAAATAGCTTTCTTTCTCCACAAAACATCAATTCCCAGCGAAAGAAAATGGTTCAGAAAATCGTAGCGTGGTGAAATGTTGTTGAACATCTCAGCCACCTGCTCTTTTTTACTGGCTTCGGTTTTATAGGGTGTAACGGTCATTTTTTTGAAACGGAGCGCAAAGATAGGAAAGAAACAGGCAAGTAGGAATTAGTAATTAGCAGAAATCAAATCACTCTTTCGCTTTGCTATCTATGATAATGGTAACCGGACCATCATTAACAAGGCTCACCTTCATGTCGGCACCAAACTCACCGGTTTGTATGGGGTTGCCCAATTCCTTTTCTAGCTGTTTTATAAATACTTCGTAAAGCGGAATGGCAACTTCAGGGCGTGCTGCTTTGATGTAAGAAGGGCGGTTCCCTTTTTTAGTAGAAGCATGCAGAGTAAACTGACTGATGAGCAGTACCTCTCCCTTTATTTCCTGCACACTCAGGTTCATCACTCCGTTTTCATCACCGAATATGCGGAGGCGACAGATTTTCCCGCACAGCCATTCACTATCTTCGGCTGTGTCTGCTTCTTCAATGCCCAACAAAACCATAAGGCCTGTATTTATCTTGCCTTTTAGAATTCCTTCAATTTTTACTGAGGCTTCGGAAACACGTTGAATGACTGCGCGCATAATGTTGCAAAGCTAAAACACTTTGATACATCATTGCAAGGTGGCACTTCTATAACACTTCGACAAGCTCAGTGTGACTGTATTGTCAGGCTGAGCCTGTCGAAGCATCCGTGTGATAACACTGTAATGATGTAATTAAAGATGATTAATATACTGGTCTAACTCCGCCACACTGCTTGAGAACCAAAACGCATTGTTTACAATGTAGTAGTTCTGTTTATCAACGGTATTGGTGAATGCCATTTTAGCTAATTCCAGTTTTGAACTTTCAAAACTGAATAGTTGCATCAGCTCTGCTACCTGAGCAGCAGTAAGGCTGTTCATGCTGATGGCTTGTCTTGCAACCTGCAGTTTACCGCTGTCGAACCATTGGTTATTAATGGTGCTTTTCAGCTGACCAAAAGCATTAGGGTGCATACCTATTGGCATTGGCTCGTAGTAACCCACAGGAGGTGTTCCGCAATGGCCGGGATTGTAGGTAGTAACGGGAGCAAAAGGTCTCCAGCTAATCTGCAATCTGTTAAAGCGGTCTATAAGAGCCGAAACCTCAGCACCGGCAGGTATTTCAATACCACCGTTGTAAATCACTTGTTTCTGAAATCCCCAATGGGTAGAAATTATTTTAGTAACCAACAAAGGGTAACGACCGGGAGTAACCTGATTGAGGGTAAAACTGTTGCCGTTGTTTCCAAGAAACTGGTTGTTGAAGATAACCTCATAATTTGCGCGGTCGGCAATATTGATGTTAAGGTTTGAGAAGTGATTGGCTTTAAGCGACAGAGCGCTGAAGCTGATGATGAGAGTAAGGATTACATTTTTCATTTTAACCTCCGTTTTTAAGTTTGATTAGCACAAAACCAATTTCGTGCCAAACTCTGAAAACTCCTGTTAATCGATGAAAGAGCAACCTTTTATAATTCCATCCGTTTGAAACAGCATAAACATAAAGTTTACTACCATGAAGAACTTAGTTGCACTAGTCGTTTTAACAGCAGTTTTTACTGCTGCAACGGCACAAAACAAAAGCAAATCAACTGCTATCAGTTATACTAAAGTTACACCCGGCAAAGGTGTTGGTGAATTGGTATTAGGCATCTCAACCGAAAAGGCAATTGAACTGTTAGGACTTCCCGAAAAATCACGCAGCTACGAGCAGGAACAGAACGAAGAAGTGGTAAAATTTGGCAAAAACGTAAGTCAGGAGTTGTGTTACAATACCCACTACGACCGTGTTTTTAAATACAAAAATGATTGCGAAGCAACCATTGACTATCCTGTTTACAAACTTTATTTTCGTAACAATCAGTTAGTGTATATGGTGCTTACCTCTTACGGGTATGACGATGCGCTTTACAGCAAATTTACTGCCGGCAATAACATCAGCTTCCACAGCTCGGGACAAAAAATAAAAACAGGAATGGGACATCCCGAAATAATGCAGGAAAAATACGTTGGTGAATACCTGTATCTGCAAAGCGGTATTGATTTTCTTACCGAGAACAACGAAATGCGCGCCATGTTTATCTACGACCCTCTGGAAAACGAAGTGGCGCAGGCTATCAAGCAGCAGTCGGGGTATTAAAATGATAAGTTCTAAAACAAAAAAGCCTCACATGTTGAGGCTTTTTTGTTTTACAGCCTTGTATAAAATTGCCCAACAATTATTTTCACCTGAGAACTAAATTTCCTAAATTTGTTACCCAAACCACTACTATGCACAAATACCTGCTGATTATTTTCGTGTGTCTGCTCGTTGTTACAGCGCCCTTAAAAGCAGTGTGTCAGGAGGCTGAAGCACCGGCAAAATACACCAGCCAGATTGGAGTAAACACTACCTTCTTCTTCAAGCAGTTTCTTAATTTTTCGCAGAACAACACCATTGCCGTAAGCCCTTATGTGCTTACGTATAAATTGATATCGCCAAAAAATCATGCCTTCCGCATGGGTGTGGGCGGCACCTTCAGCAACAAAACCGAAACCTTCGACAACACCGGACAACTTCCGCGCGAAACAAATGCCTATTCACTTGATTTCAGCGCAGGATATGAATACCGCATGCCCTTGTCCGACCGCTGGCTCTGCTTCTTTGGTGCCGATGCCGTTACCGATTTAGTGTCAAGCAAAGTAATTGCCACCGACCCTTCTGACGAAGTAACCACCATTACCAAAACCACTGAATACGGTGGCGCCATGGTGGTAGGCATACAGTTTAATATCTCCAAACGCATCAGTCTCTTTACCGAAACATCGGTGCAGTTTACCAACAGCAAATCATCGTTTGAATCTAAGTTCCTCAGTAATCCCGGCTTTAACTCAAAACAGGTAACCCGCGAAACAAGTGTTAACTTTGTATTGCCCACATCACTTTTCCTTGCTATAAATCTATAAATCATCATCTCTGAAATCATGGCAAAAAAAATCAACCTCCTTCTTCTTTCAGCAGCAGTGTTGCTGCTGGTGTTAAATGCCTGCCGCAAAGAAACTCCGGTAACGGGTGCTACTACTCCTACCCTTCCCGAGGTGCCTTACAATTATGTGAGTTACGATTTTGGAAGGATGCTTGATCCCTTCTTTAATCAGCCTGCTAACAACATGCTTACTAATGAAGGAGCAACACTGGGAAGAGTGTTGTTTTACGATGCAAAACTTTCATTGAACAATACGGTAGCCTGCGCCACCTGCCACAAACAACAGTTTGCCTTTGCCGATAACACAAAAGGAAGCATCGGCTTTGAAAGCAAAACAACACCACGCAACTCACCTGCCATTATCAATGCAGGCATGAGCAGCGGTTATTTCTGGGATATAAGAGCAACCACACTGGAAGAACAGGTGTTGATGCCCGTTAAAAATCACGTAGAGATGGGTCTGGAGAACATGGATAACCTTGAAATAAAACTCAGAAAACAGGATTACTATGCACCGCTTTTTGAAGATGCTTTCGGCACAACAGAGATAAGCCGTGAGCGCATTGCTATGGCTCTGTCACAGTTCTTGCGTTCTATGGTTTCGTACCGCTCAAAATACGATGCAGGTATGGCCGTTGATTTCCAGAACTTCAGCGCACTTGAAAAAATGGGGAAAGATTTATTCTTCAGCTGGGATATGACTTGCCAGGGTTGCCACAGCGGTGATAATTTCAACGGGTGGGGAACATCAGCTGCCAACATTGGTCTGGACGACAACTATACCGACAACGGCATGGGTGATTTACTGGTAAATCAGGATGCTTCATTTGATGGTTTATTCAAAGTGCCTTCGTTGCGCAATGTGGCGGTAACAGCGCCTTACATGCACGATGGCCGTTTTATTTCGTTGGAAGATGTAATAGAACACTACAACACAGGCGTAAAAAAACACCGCAACCTTGATTACCGCTTAACCGAAGGTGGTGGTTTTTTCTTCCTTGAAGGTGATGGTGGTGGAAATGGCATCCCTGTTATTGATCCTTTGCCTGGTGGCTCTGATTTTGGCAACCCAAGAAAACTAAACCTTACCGAAGTTCAGAAACGATCATTGGTTGCATTTCTGCAAACATTAACAGACTATGAGTTAATGCGTGATCCTAAGTTTTCGAATCCGTTTGCGGCTAATTAAGGCTTCGACAGGCTCAGCCTGACAATGTCACACTGAGCTTGTCGAAGTGTTGTCGAAGAGCTAATCTCCTGCCAGCCTCAAACT
>CAMAVO010000062.1 GCA_945861685.1 Chitinophaga pinensis
GTTTGCAGCAAGTTGGGAGCTGTCTTCTGCGCTTATGCCTGAAGGTATACCACCGTTCAGTTGTTCAACATAAAGATACTGGTCATACACGCGAGCAAGAGGCTTTTCATCACTCTCTTTTCTGAAATACTTACAGGATGAAAACAAAAAAACCAAACACCCAGAAAGCAACAAGTGATGATGAAATGAAAACCTTGTTTCGCAATTCATCATCACTTGTTTTTTAATTCCTATCAACAATTCTCTATGGAGTTGGGATAGTTGCCAATACCTCTTTATTTACTTCAACTTTGTATTTTCCGCGCAGCTCTTTTATCCATTCTTTTTCAAGGTAATCCTGGTAAGCTGTGGTAACAAGTCCTTTTGCTTCTTTCAGTGCTTTTGGTCCCGGGGCAAGTACTTCATTTACAATAACAATAATTGTCTGTCCGTCTTTTTTAACGGTTTGAATAGTGTTATTTGTCCATTTTACTTCATCCAGATAATCGTTCTCACCTTTGATATACTTCCCTGATTCCACTTTCAGATTCAGTTTAGATGTCTTGTTCATATCTGCCAATATCTCGTCAGAAGTTTTACCTGCATCAATCATTTTTCTGGTTGCCGTTGCTACCGAATCGTTCTTGCAGATAAAGAGTTTAGCATCTAAACGCTCTTCCCATTGAAACTTGTCTTTACTCGTTTCATAATACTTCTGCAAACCAACGGTGTCAATCTGCGCTTTTTTCCAAACTTTTTGCTCCATGTGATTGAAAAGAAGAATTCCATCGCGGTATTCATTCAGCAACATGCGGTAGTCGGTATATTTTGAAGCAAGTTTACTCTCTTCATATTTAATCAACTCTTCTTCAACAAACTGTTTATACATATTGTCAACATAGTTTTGTATTTCAGTTTTAGGGCGTTTTGCCTGGTGTGAAGCAAGGTAATCTGCAAAACCTTTTTGAGTGAATTTCACACCACCAAGATTAAATAGTTCTTTTTCCAATCCTTTAGCTTTATCAGCAGTCCATTTTCCATTGAAAATGTTGGTATCAACCACAGCATAAAAAGCTGCAAGAACCTTTTTCTTTTCTTTAAATTTGTATTCTGCTTTTATCTTATTGATAACAGCGGTGCGGCTCATTTGCGAGCGCGAATCTTTTGAAATCTTCTGTTTTAATTCGCCTTCCAATTCCTTAAATTCAGGTAAGCCTTTTTTATCTAGCAACTTGATGATGTGCCAACCATAATCGGTTTTAACGGGTTTGCTGTAATCATCTTTATTTTTAAGTGCAAATGCAGTTGTTTCAAACTCAGGAACCATTTGCCCTGAACCAAACCAATTCAATTCACCACCTTTTTTAGAATTTGATTTGTCGTCAGAAAATTGTTTACACAACTCACTAAAATCACCACCGGCTTGTAGTTTTGAATAAATCTCATTTGCTTTTGCTTCAGCTGCATCGGTTGACTGTTTCCCTGAATCCTTCAGCGCTTTAATCATAATGTGAGCTACTTTAACTTCGCCTTGCGATGCACGTTTGTCAACCACTTTAATAATATGGTAACCGAATTTTGTTCTAACGGGTTGAGAAATATCTCCAACAGGTGTATTGTAAGCACCATTTTCAAAAGGATAAATCATACGCATAGAAGTGAAGTAACCCAAATCACCGCTGTTATCTTTTGCAGATGGATCTTCTGATAGGTCTTTTGCCAGTTTACCAAAGTCTTCTCCTTTCAAAGCGCGTTTCCGTATTTCATTGATTTTGTTCCAGGCAGCCAATGTGTCTTTAGGCAATGCCTCAGCAGAAATTTTAATAAGAATATGGCTGGCGCGCACATCTGTTTTCATGCGCACATACGCTTCTTTAATGAGGTTTTCCGTAACTGCTTTATCGGTCAGGTAAGGTTGCGCTAATTGTTTTTGGTATCCGCTGAACTCCTGCTTGAAAGCCTTTGCAGTATCCATTCCTGCATCAACAGCCTCTTTTACTTTCAATTTAAAATTGATGTAAAGCTCCATGTAATCAACAGGCGATTTTTTATCAATTGCCGCTCCGTTAGAGTTGTTCTTGTTGTAAACGTAAAGAAAGTCGGATTTGGTAACCGGTTCGCCTGCCACTGTAAGAATTACAGGCTCGCCTTTTTGGGCATAAGATGCAAAGGAAATTGCTGCGGCAATTGCTGTAAACACTAATTTTCTGGTCTTCATATTTTATTTGTAACTTGTTTGGTTGTTATTGATAATTTTTCAGTTCGACTATTTATATTCGATTTTAGTATTCCGTATTTCTTTCTTGTTTTACCTGCTGTAATTAGGCGCTTCGCTGGTAATGGTAATACCATGAGGGTGACTTTCAACTATACCCGCACTTGAAATGCGGATAAATTTTGATTTTTGTAAAAATTCTATGTTGCTTGCTCCACAATAACCCATTCCTGCGCGCAATCCGCCAATCATCTGGTAGATAACTTCTGACAAATTTCCTTTAAAGGGAACACGACCAACAATTCCTTCAGGAACTAACTTCTTAATATCGTCTTCTGCATCCTGGAAATAACGGTCTTTTGAGCCCTTTTGCATGGCTTCAATTGAGCCCATTCCTCGGTAATTTTTAAACTTTCTTCCTTCAAAAATTATGGTTGTTCCGGGAGATTCTTCAACTCCTGCAAATAATGAACCCGCCATAATTGTATTGGCTCCTGCAGCAAGTGCCTTTACTAAATCTCCTGTAAAACGAATTCCGCCATCTGCAATTACCGGAACGCCTGAGCCTTTAAGTGCTTTTGCTACTTCATAAACTGCTGTGAGTTGCGGAACACCTACACCGGCAATAACACGTGTTGTGCAAATTGAACCCGGACCGATACCTACTTTTACAGCATCTGCACCTGCTTTTACTAAATCTCTTGCCGCTTCACCGGTAGCAATATTCCCCACAATAACCTGCAATTTAGGATATGCTTTTTTTACCCTTTTCAGCATATCGATTACACCTTTAGAATGCCCGTGTGCCGTATCAATCACTATTGCATCTACACCAATTTTGTAAAGCGCATCTACGCGCTCCATTGTATCAGCGGTAACCCCAACGGCAGCCGCTACTCGCAATCTTCCAAAGTCATCTTTACAGGCGCTGGGCTTAAGTTTTATTTTAATAATGTCTTTATAGGTAATAAGCCCTACTAACTTTCCCGTCTTGTTAACAACTGGTAACTTTTCTATTTTATATTTCTGTAAAATAGCTTCAGCTTTTTGCATGTCTTTAGCATCGGATACAGTAATGAGATTTTCGCTGGTCATAATCTCTCGCACCGGCCGGCTCATGCGTTTTTCAAAGCGCAAATCACGATTGGTAACAATTCCAACAAGCTTATTGTTTTTGTCAACTACTGGAATTCCGCCAATTTTAAATTCTTTCATGATAGCAAGCGCATCGGCAACAATGGCTGTTTCCGGAAGCGTAACAGGATCCTGAATCATTCCACTTTCAGAGCGCTTTACTTTGCGCACTTCGTTTGCCTGCGCCTCAATACTCATATTTTTATGCAACACTCCTATACCGCCTTCCTGCGCCATAGCAATGGCCATAGCAGCTTCGGTAACGGTATCCATTGCAGCAGATACTATAGGGACGTTTATGCGGATTTTTTTTGTGAACTGAGTTGATACATTCACGTCTCTAGGCATCACCTCTGAATATGCAGGTACAAGCAGCACATCATCATAGGTTAATCCTTCGCCAAGAAATTTGTTTGAATCGGTTGCCATAGTTGAATTTTTCTTTGGGTAAAAATTCGCGCAAAAGTAATAAAAAATGAATGACAAAAATGATAATTATCGCCTTCTCAAAATTATGCAAACGGACAAAAAATGTGGTTGAAAGACAATGTTTTTCGGTTGAATGAAAAAATAAATTTGCAGTTGAATAAAAAAAAACCTTACCTTTTGAACAAATTTCAAAAGAGAATAACGTGTTTAACCCTGAAATTAAAAACGTATGAAAAAGATAATTGTGCCCTTGGATTTTTCGGAAGATTCCGTTAATGCGCTTGACTTTGCTGTTAGTGTAGCAAAAAAATCAGATGCGGAAATAATGATGATTAATGTGATTAAAACCAGCCGTTTTGATTTTTTTAAAGGCGTAGAAAATGTTGCTACAAAAGGTGATTTTGAAACCTTGATTAGTAAATATGGTGATTTTAAAGATAAAATTCAATATAAAATAAGAAAAGGAAAAGTTTACCGTGAAATAGTTGAACAAGCCATTGAAGACAAGGCTTTTCTAATCATCATGGGTTCACATGGCGTTTCGGGATTTGAGGAAGTGTGGATTGGCAGCAATACTTTCCGTGTTGTGAGTGAAGCACCGTGCCCGGTAATTACACTGAGAAAAGAATTTCAAAAACGCAGCATTGATAGAATTGTTCTTCCGATTGATACCACTTTTGAATCGCGACAAAAAATTCCTATGACTGTTGAAATTGCCAAACTTTTTGATGCTGAAATTCATGTGCGTGGCGTTTGCGTTAATGAAGTGGAAAATGAACTGATAAAGGTCAAAAAATATGTTGCACAGACCAGAGAAGTTATAGAAAAGCAGGGCATTTCTAAAATTGTGGAAAGTGTTGCCGAAGGAAAAAACAAATCTAAAATGGCATTGGACTACGCTAAGGACATAAATGCTGATTTAGTGAGCATTATGACCGAACAGGAAGAAGATTTTTCACTAAATCTTATGGGAAGCTATGCTCAATACATGGTTCACCATTCAAGTATTCCAATTCTGGCTTGTCATCCTCGAGAAGATTTGGTGGTAAAGACTTTCCTAAGATAACTTTTGTTCAATCGTTATTCTTTACAAGAAAACTTTGCGTTCTTTGCAAAAGGAACATCATAATCTATGAGCAAAGTTTACGACTATATAGTCATTGGTTCAGGCTTTGGCGGAAGCGTTTCATCCATGCGCTTGTCTGAAAAAGGATACAGTGTTGCCGTTCTTGAAAAAGGAAAAAAATACGAAACGAAGGACTTTCCGAAAAATAATTGGAACATTCGCAAATACCTATGGATTCCTTTGCTGAGATGCTTCGGCATCCAAAAACTTACGATTTTCAAAGAAGCATTTATCTTAAGCGGTGTTGGTGTTGGCGGAGGTAGTCTTGTTTATGCAAACACGCTGATGCAGCCCGATGATAAATTTTATAGCAATAAGGCATGGGCACATTTTAAAGACTGGAAAAACACACTTGCTCCTTTCTATAATAAAGCCCGGTTTATGCTGGGTGTAGTTCGTAATCCTAAATTTTATGAGGCTGATAATGTGTTGCGTGAAATTGCCAGAGATATGGGCAAAGAAAGTTCATTTCAAGGCGTAAATGTGGGGGTTTATTATGGCGATACTAAAAAATTTACTGACCCTTACTTTAAAGGATTAGGGCCTGAAAGGCTTGGCTGCATTGAATGTGCTGAATGTATGGCAGGTTGTCGCCACCATGCAAAAAATACGCTTGACAAAAATTATTTGTGGTTCGCGCAAAAATTCGGAACTGAAATTTTTGCTGAGACATTGGTAGAAAAAGTTGAATTCATAAATGGTATTTATCACATTCACACGGTGAAAAGTACAGCATGGGTAAGTTGGAAAAAAACAGTTTATCAATCAAAAGGTATTGTATTCAGTGGAGGTGTTTTAGGCACAATGGATTTACTTCTGAAACAGAAATACAAATACAAAACACTAGAAAAACTTTCAGATAAATTAGGGTATAACCTTCGCACCAACTCTGAGTCACTCTGCGGAATAAGTGATTCTGACCGCAAACTAAATGACGGTGTTGCCATTACTTCCATTTTCAATCCTGACGAGCACACGCATATTGAAGTTGTGAAATTCGGTGAAGGCTCTAACTCCATGAAACTACTGGCTACACTTGCTACAGGAAAAGGAAGCCCAATTATAAGAACATTGAAAATGTTGGGGAATGTTATCATAAGTCCTTTAAAATATTTCAGGTTATTATTTGGACCAAATTGGTCAACCAATACTGTAATTTTATTGGTGATGCAAACACTTGACAACTCCATGCGTATGGCTTACAGCAGTCTACGCGGTGTGTATATGCAAAATGACGGACCCGAGAAAGTTCCGGCATATATTGAACGTGGACAAAATGTAATGCACCGCTTTGCAAAAAAAGTAAACGGCACAGCAGGCAACGGAATTCTTGAAGTGATGTTTGATTTAACAACAACAGCTCACATTATGGGCGGTTGTCCGATGGGTGCAGATATTAATGAAGGCATTGTTAGTCCCGAGTTTAAAGCTTTTGGTTACCCCGAAATGTATATATTAGATGGTTCAATCATACCCTGCAACTTAGGTGTAAACCCAAGTCTTACGATTACAACGCTGAGTGAATATGCCATGAGCCATATTCCTAAAAAACAAGGTGTGGAAAGGGAAACGCTGGATGAAATGCTTTTATCAAAAAGCTAATTTTTTTTCCTGATTACCCATAACCCCAGATAAGTCAATGTTCCATTAAGCAGCAATAGTTCGTTCCCGAACTGGTAGCCGCCTAGCCAGTCATTTGAAGTGAGGCGGATGAAATAACAGCATAATGGAGAAACAGAGCAACTTAATTCATTAAATAGAAAAACAAAGTTGCCAAGTGCATAACAAATTGCTGGGGCTAAAACGCAAACAAGCGGAACTAGTTTGTCATTTACCTTTTGTTTACTGAAAAGGCCGAAGGCAAACATGCCCAATAGCGGCCCATAGGTATAGCCTGCCAGCATCAGCACCGTGTCTATGATTGCAGCATTGTTCATGGCTTTGAAAACCAAAATCACAAGTAATAGTATTACTGCAAAACTAATGTGAACAATGTGTCGGATGGTTGTTTTCTTTTTCTCAGAATAGTCCTTGTTTTCTGCATCCAAAAAGTCAATGTAGAAAGAAGTGGTAAGTGTTGTAAGCACTGAATCTGCACTTGAAAAAGTAGCTGCCGTTAAACCGATAATAAAAACTAAACCCGCAAAAGTTCCCAGATGTTGCAGTGCCAGCATCGGAAAGAGATTGTCTGTTTTTGCAGGAATTGCGATGCCTTTGCTTTCGGAATATGCATAAAGCAAAGCACCTAATGAAAGAAAAAATACATTCACAATTGCCATCACAATGCTGAACCAGTAAATGTTTTTCTGCGCATCTCCCAGCGATTTACAACTTAGGTTTTTCTGCATCATATTCTGGTCAAGGCCAGTCATAACTATAGCAATGAACATTCCGCCAAAGAATTGTTTAGGAAAAAATGATTTTGCCTGCCAGTCCCAGAAAAATACTTTTGAGTAGGTGCTGTTAGCAACAGTTTCGGTCATTCCGGCAAAACTGAGATTAAGCTCAGAACTGATTGCGGCTATTGACAAAACAACACCAAGTAATAAAAATGCAGATTGAAAAGTATCGGTCCATACCAGTGTTTTAATCCCCCCTTTGTAAGTGTAAACAAGCATCAGAATAATAATGACAGAAACCGAAAGCCAGAAAGGAACTCCGAAATGGTCGAAAACAAATAGTTGTATTACTCCAGCTGCAAGAAAAAGTCTGCCGGCAGCACCCAGCGTGCGCGATAAAAGAAAAAAGAACGAACCTGTTTTTTGTGAGTACGCTCCAAAACGCTGCAATAAATAGGTGTAGATAGAAGTAAGATTTAATCTGTAATATAACGGGAGTAACACACTTCCGATAACGTAATAACCAACAACGTAGCCAAGCACTAATTGTAAGTAGGAGAAGTTGGAAGCGCCAACTGCGCCTGGAACTGAGATAAATGTAACGCCCGAAAGCGAATCGCTTATCATTCCAAATGCAACAGCATACCAGGGTGAGGATTTGTTGCCAAGAAAATAACCTTTGCTGTCGGCATTGCGGCTGGTCCACCACGCTATCAGCAACAGGACGGAGAAATAGCCAGCTATGCAGGAAATGATGAGGGTAGGCGACATGGGGCGAAACTACTAAAATCTGCTTTCGTGCTGATGGTTTATTCTTATTTTTGGCGGATGAATTTTTCTTCAAAATTGATTGATCAAGCTGTTGACGAGTTTGCTTCTTTGCCGGGTATCGGCAGAAAGACAGCTTATCGTTTCGTTCTTTATCTGTTGAAGAAAGATGAAGTTGAAGTGCGGAAATTCGGAAATACTTTTATTCGCTTGCGTGAGCAGATCAAGTATTGTGAGAATTGTCATAATATTTCAGAAATGCAGTTTTGCGGCATTTGTTCGAGTCATTCACGCGATGGTTCGTTGGTTTGTGTGGTAGAAGATATTCGTGATGTAATTGCTATTGAGAACACAGCACAATTCAAAGGTCACTATCATGTTTTGGGCGGAATTATTTCTCCAATGGATGGAATTGGTCCGGCAGAACTGAATGTGGAAAGCCTTGTTAATCGTGTGAAGCGTGGTGGTATAAAAGAAATTGTAATGGCGCTGAGTGCTAACATGGAAGGCGATACCACCAACTTTTATATTTTCAAAAAACTGAAAGACTTTGATGTGAAAATTTCAACAATTGCACGTGGTGTTGCTGTTGGCAGTGAACTGGAATATACAGATGAAGTTACGCTCGGCCGCAGTATTGTGAATAGAGTGCCCTACGAAAATTCACTTGTCCGCTAAGTGATGCAGCTATCTATAATCATTGTCAATTATAATGTAGAATATTTTTTGGAGCAGTGTTTGCATTCTGTTCGTGCTGCACTGAAGAATTTAGAAGCAGAAGTTTTTGTTGTTGACAATAATTCCGTAGATGGTTCGGTGGAAATGGTTCGCAAAAAATTTCCGGAAGTAAAGCTGATTGCAAACAAAGAAAATCTTGGCTTTTCAAAGGCAAATAATCAGGCAATTCGTCAGGCAATAGGGAAATATGTTCTGTTGTTAAATCCAGATACAGTAGTGGAAGCTGATACGTTTAGTAAATGTATTTCTTTTATGGATTTGCATGTTGATGCAGGTGGTTTGGGAATAAAAATGTTGGATGGGAAAGGCAACTTTCTTCCAGAATCAAAACGCGGTTTACCTACGCCAATGGTTGCGTTTTACAAGATATTCGGGCTTTCAGCATTGTTCCCGAGATCAAAACGCTTTGGAAAATATCACCTTGGTTTTTTAGACAAAGAACAAACAAACGAAGTTGAAATTCTTTCGGGTGCATTTATGCTTATGCGTAAAGATGCTTTAGATAAAGTAGGCTTGCTGGACGAGGATTTTTTTATGTATGGCGAAGACATTGACTTGTCATACCGCATCATAAAAGGTGGCTGGAAAAATTATTATTTTCCTGAAGCACGGATTATCCATTACAAAGGTGAAAGCACTAAAAAGAGCAGCGTAAATTTTGTGTTTGTATTTTACAATGCGATGATAATTTTTGCGCGCAAGCATTTCTCGCAACAGAATGCAAAGACATTTTCTTTCCTTATTAATATTGCTATTTACATCAGAGCAGGTGCTGCAATTCTTAAAAGATTTGTAGAACTTATTTTTGTTCCTGCACTTGATTCAGTATTACTTTTTTCAGGGCTTTATTTTGTTGCCAATTATTGGGAGGAAACGGTGAAAGCACGTGAAGGTGTGCATTATCCGCCAGAGTTCTTGTTTGGTGTTTTGCCGCTTTACATAGCTGTTTGGTTGTTGAGTATATTCCTGAGTGCCGGTTATGATAAGCCTGTAAAAGCATCAAAAATTGTTCGCGGTATTTTTGCAGGAACCGCAGTTATATTGCTTATTTATGCACTGCTTCCCGAAACGTATCGCTTTTCACGTGCACTGATTTTGCTCGGAACATTGTGGGCAATTTTTTCAATGCTTGCCCTACGCTTGCTTTTCCACTTTTTGAAAATAAAAGGATTTAATTTAAGCTCCGGAACAAATAAGCGTATCGTTATTGTAGGCAAAGAAGATGAAGCAAAAAGGGTAGGAGCATTGTTGAATCAGGCGAAAGTTCAGCCAGCTTTTGTGGGATTTATTTATCCTACAGAAACAGGAGAAAATAAGAATTTAGATTACATCGGAACACTTAATCAACTTTCAGAAATCATAAATATTTACAAAATCAACGAAGTGATTTTTTGTGCAAAAGATTTGCCTTCAAATGTGATAATAGATAAAATGTCGGTTTCGTCAAATTCGCAGGTTGATTACAAAATTGCACCACCCGAAAGCCTTTATATTATTGGTAGTAACTCTATAAATTCGTCTGGTGAGTTATATGTAATTGATATTAATTCAATCACCAAAACAGTGAATATGCGAAACAAACGCATGCTTGATTTAGCAGCTGCTTTGATAATATTGACATTATTCCCAATTCTTCTTTTTATAGTTGATAAGCCATTCGGGTTAATAAAAAATTGTTTCAAAATTTTGTTTGGATCATTATCGTGGATTGGATATTATTTTCCTCGTGAAGAAGACAAACAATTATGGAATCTTCCGAAAATAAAACCGGGGATTTTAAACCCTTTGGACGCACTCGATAAGCAGTTGGTAGATATAGCAACAATTCAAAAATTGAATATGCTTTATGCTAAAGATTACCGCTTGTGGAATGATATAAATATTTTGTGGAAAGGCTTAAGGGAGATGGGGAGAACGGTCAGCGTTTTAAATTCACAATAATCTATACTTTTGTCCGCGAACATATTTTGATTTAATAAAATGCCGAATACCGAAATGATAATGCCCAAAATGGGCGAGAGTGTAGCTGAAGCAACCATTATTAAATGGCTGAAAAAAGAAGGCGATAACGTTGAAGCCGATGAAAGTGTATTGGAAATAGCCACCGATAAAGTGGACAGCGAAGTGCCGGCTCCTGTATCGGGGAAAATTCTGAAGTTGCTTTTTAAAGATGGCGATGTTGTTCAGGTAGGTAAAGTTATTTGTTTGATTGGAAGTGAGGCTGAGGTTGGAATCCAGCAACAAAATGTTGTTGCTCCTTCCGTTATTCCTGCAGTTAAACAAGAAGCAGTAAGTGTTTCTCAACCTATGGTTTCTCGTTCTGTTGCTCCTGCAATACATTCAGATCGCTTTTATTCTCCATTAGTTCGCAATATCGCACAAAAAGAAGGCATTGCTCAGGCAGAATTAGATACTATTCCTGGTACAGGAAAAGAAAGTCGTGTAACTAAAAATGATATTCTTGCTTATTTGCCAAACAAGGGTAAAACAACTAAAGTGATTGCAACAAAAGTTGCGGAAGAGCAGAAGCCTGTTTCAAATGGACAGCAACAGCAGTCAGCACCAGTGGTAAATAAGACGGCTGTAAGCATAGGAGCTGGTGACGAAATAATTGAAATGGATCGTATGCGAAAAATCATTGCCGAGCATATGGTAATGAGTAAACATACTTCACCGCATGTTACTTCGTATGTTGAGGCAGATGTGACAAATATTGTTTTGTGGCGCAATAAAATGAAAGACCAGTTTGAAAAGAGGGAAGGTGAGAAGCTGACTTTCACCCCAATCTTCATAGAAGCCGTTGCAAAAGCAATTAAAGACTTTCCGATGGTGAATGTTTCTGTTGATGGAACAAAAATCATTATCCGTAAAAATATTAACATAGGTATGGCAGCAGCTTTGCCAAGTGGTAACCTGATAGTTCCTGTAATAAAAAATGCAGACCGTATGAACCTTTACGGACTTACAAAAACAGTTAATGATTTGGCTAACCGAGCACGAAATAACAAACTACTTCCTGACGAAATTCAAGGTGGAACTTATACTTTAACTAACGTTGGAACTTTCGGAAATGTAATGGGAACTCCAATTATTAATCAGCCTCAGGTAGCAATTTTGGCTGTTGGAGCTATCCGCAAAAAGCCTGCAGTTATTGAAACAGAGTTTGGCGATACCATTGGAATTCGCCACATGATGTTCCTGTCTCATGCCTATGATCACAGGGTAGTAGATGGTGCTTTGGGTGGAAGTTTTGTAAGAAGAGTGGCTGATTACTTAGAACAATTCGATATAAACAGAACTATTTAAGAAAACAAGCGTATTGAGGGCTTATTTATTGGTTCTTGTCTAATGATAAGTCTGATTGGTATTAAAAACCTAAACACAAACTTTTCTATGAAGAAAGTTTTTCTCATTTGCATTTTATGTTCTGTACTCGGCACGCTGCATTCGTTTGCGCAAGGCGAAGATTATTTGAAAAAAATATTTTCTGTTGCTGAACAGCACCTTGCAGCAGGTAAGATTGATCTTGCCCTGAAAAATTTTCTTGAGCTGGAAAAACTGTATCCGGAAAACGCTCATGTGAAATACAAAATTGGTATGTGTTATTTCAGTACTACTAATCGCAAATCACTAGGAATTACTTATTTTAAGGCAGCATCTAAAAATATTTCAAAAGAATTTGCCGAAGGAACTTATAAGGAAACACAAGCTCCTCCCGATGCAATTTACAAATTGGCGAAAACGTATCACCTTGACTTTAAGGTTGACAGTGCTATCCGTGAATACAAGCAGTTCAAGCAATACATTCCAGAATACGAAGTTGACCTGATAAAAGATGTTGACCGCCAGATAAATATGTGCGATAATGCACGAGAAATTTTTAAGACACCAATAAGTTTTTCAATCCAAAACTTAGGAAAGAATATAAACTCAGCTTTTGATGATTATTCAGCTGTTATTGATGCCAGTGAGACAATGTTGATTTTTACTTCGCGCAGGCAAGGAACAACCGGAAACCTTAAAGCCGATGATGATAAATATTTTGAGGATATTTATGTTTCTGTAAAAAATGAAAACGGTGAATGGGCTACGCCAAGTAACATTGGCCCTGCAATTAATACAGACGGACATGATGCCTGTATCAGTTTGTCGGCAGACGGGCAGCAACTTTATATTTATCGCGATGACTGGGGCGATGGAAATATCTATGTGAGTAAATTACAGAATGATGTATGGAGCGAAGCTGTATTGCTTGGATCGGATATCAATAGCAAAGCATGGGAAACGCATGCTTCTGTTTCACCAGACGGACAACTCTTGTTTTTTACCAGTAATCGCAATGGCGGAAAAGGCGGATTGGATATCTATTCCTGTAAAAAATTACCTAATGGTGAGTGGGGATTAGCACAAAGCCTTGGCGATGTTGTAAATACTGAGTACGATGAAGATGCACCGTTCATGCATCCTGACGGCAAAACACTTTTCTTTAGTTCAAAAGGACATACTAGTATTGGTGGTTTTGATATTTTCTTCTCTGTTTTTCAGGATGACGGGAAATGGACACAGCCCAGAAACATTGGTTATCCAACCAATACAGCAGATGATGAAGTCTTTTTTGTTGCTTCACCAGATGGGAAAAGAGCTTACTATTCATCTTCAAAAGACAGTGGTTTTGGTGAAAAAGATATTTACCTGATTAACCTTGAACTTGAAATTCAGGAGCCGCTTACTCTTTACAAAGGAAAGATTGAAAAAGATGAAAATGGTACTATTCCCAAAGTTGCCATTAACGTAACTGATGATAAATCAGGTGAACTCTTCGGAACTTACAGAAACCGAGCAGATAATGGTAGTTTTACACTAATCCTAAAGCCAGGAATTACTTATAATATTGCTTATGAAGCAAATGGTTATTTATTCCATTCCGAGAATTTGACAGTTCCTATCGGAACCTCTTATTTTGAAATAAATAAGGCGGTAAATCTTGAACCTATGAAGGTTAAAAAGAAGTAATTTCTTTCTTTTTGCAAATTAATGACGCTTTAGTCTTGTTATTTTGCTTATTATTGCTCGAATGTTATAGTTTTATTGATTTTTTTTGATGTTATGTCGTGATTATTTTTTACGGTGTAATGTTAGAATATTGTATTTTTACGGACAGTTTATGCGAGCAGGTTTACTTTTAGTAGTTTTAGGTTTATTTCTTTTCAGCACAGTAAGCGCACAAGTTACCAACGAAGCGGATTTTAAAAAGAAATTCGCTTTGGTTGATGGTTATTTGTATGACGGTGACTATTACAAAGCCCTGCCTATTGCCAAGGAATTATATGGTTACGATTCTTCAAATGCAAATATTGCATACATGTTGGGTACATCCTATCTTGGTGCCAGCCCTGACAGAAAAAAAGCAATCTATTATCTTGAGCAG
>CAMAVO010000063.1 GCA_945861685.1 Chitinophaga pinensis
TAGAACTCCTCAGGTTTTTCAGCATGGACCCAATGCCCTGAGTTTAAAGAAATGATTTTTGAATTCGGATAGAGGTTTTTTATTTCTGCCTCATCTTCATTTCTGATATAATCTGAATTTTCACCACGGATAAAAAGAGTTGGAAGAGATGAACCTCCGTGTGTTTCAACACCAACCTCGTGAATATTTTTTGCAATAACGGGCAGATTGAATCTCCATTCAAATTTTGTGTTATCATTTTCTTTCCGTGCAAGATTTTTCAGCAGAAATTGTTTAGTGCCGAAATCAGAAATGTAATTTGAAAGCAGCATATCTGCTTCGTTTCTTGATTTCAGATTTTCTAAATCAATCGAAAGTAAAACATCTAAAATAGTATCGTGATGTAGGGGATAAAAACGAGGTGCAATATCAACAACTACTAATTTTTTTACTCTTTCAGTGTGCTCACCTGCAAAGCACATTGCAGTTTTTCCTCCCATGCTGTGACCGATTATGTTTGCTTTTTCAATGTTGTGGTCATTAAAAAACTCAAGCAAATCATCGCTCATTACTTTGTAATTCCAATCATCGCTGTGCGGAGATTGCCCGTGATTACGTTGGTCAATAAGGTAAACCGTAAAATCCTCTCCGAATCTTTTTCCAAGTGTGCACCAATTATCCAACATTCCGAAAAGCCCATGAAGAATAACAAGCGGCTCACCATCGCCAAGCTTTTTGTAATTAAGCCTCATCAACCAATTGTCTCAAATAAAGCTGTATTGTATTCTCTAAACCAAAATACAAGGCATCTGAAATCAGTGCATGACCAATGGAAACTTCGAGCAAGCAAGGAATATTTTGTTTGAAGAATTTTAAATTTTCTAAACTTAAATCGTGTCCTGCGTTTAATCCAAGTTGTAATTCATTGGCACATTTTGCAGCAACAATAAAAGGTGCAATCGCTTTTTGTTTGTCCGTCTTAAAATCGTGCGCATACGATTCGGTATATAGTTCTATGCGGTCCGCTCCCGTTGCTTTTGCACCTTCAACCATTTTTTCATCAGCATCCACAAAAATGGAAGTGCGGATACCGTTTCGTTTGAACTCTGAAATTATTTCAATTAGAAAATCTTTGTGCTCAATGGTGTTCCAACCGTGGTCGGAAGTTAATTGTCCTGTTCCGTCAGGTACCAATGTTACTTGTGTGGGTTTTACTTCCTGCACCAGGTCAATGAATTTCTGGTCGCGCGGATTCCCCTCAATGTTAAGTTCCGTTTTCACTAACTTCTTTAATTCGCGCGCATCATTGTAGCGAATATGACGCTCGTCAGGACGGGGATGAACTGTTATTCCCTGTGCACCAAAACGTTCACAATCCATTGCTACTTTCAGCAGATCGGGAACATTACCTCCGCGTGAGTTACGCAGCGTTGCAATCTTGTTGATATTGACACTTAGTTTTGTCATAAGAAAGATAATCTGCACAAAAATAGACTTTGAGCAAACTAAACGCGCTTCTTTTGCGTTTTATATTAAAACACGTAGGTTTGCTAGCATCATTTCAGATAAGCAACACAACAATTTAAGGGTTTTAAACGTTTCAGGCACATAGTTTGCAGATAGAAAGAGAAAAAGAATAGAAATCATGTTAGTCAGAGAACTTATTACCGATGAAATACCCCCGCTGAAAACCACTGACACCGGGCGTAAAGCTTTGTCGTGGATGGAAGAATTTAAGGTGGCTCATCTGCCTGTAATTGATGGAACAAACTATGTGGGAATGGTTTCAGAGGCTGACATACTTGACAGCAATATTCCTGACCAACCCTTATCAAAACACCCGTTAACACTCATCAATCCTGAAAATATCGCCAATCAGCATGTATATGATGCCATACGCATGGCGGCAGGCATGAACCTGACAGTAATTCCAATTGTGGATGAAAGTCATAAATATCTGGGAATGGTTACCATCAATAACCTGATTCAGAATACCAACAAAATGGCTGCTATCAGCGATCCGGGCGGAATTCTGGTATTGGAAATGAATGTGCGTGATTACTCACTGACAGAAGTGGCGCGAATTGTTGAATCAAACGATGCAAAAATTCTGAGTTCCTATATCCGCACGTTGCCGGGAACTGATAACATGGAATTGACTCTTAAAATCAATAAAGAAGAACTTTCAGGAATTATACAGACATTTGAACGTTACAACTATAATATTGTGGCTACGTTCAACGAAACCAAACACCTCGAAGATTTAAAAAATCGTTTCGAGTCGTTAATGAAATTCATTAACATCTGATGCAAGGGAAGCTTATTCCTGCATTATTACTTCTATGTTTTTTATTTTCAAATTCACTTTCTGCGCAAGCAAATTTATTACATGCAGATGATACTTTCTTTGTTATAAACAGCATTACATTAAATGGGAATAAACGCACCAAAGAAAGAATTATTTTCCGTGAAATTCCTTTTCATGTAGGAGATACAATTGCCCGAAATAATCTTGCGCACATTATTGAACGCACACAGTTCAATGTATTCAATACGTTGCTTTTTACCATTGTTACGGTTGATACGGCAATCACCGAAAAAAAAGTAGACGTTACCATAAACATGCAGGAGCGTTGGTATGTCTGGCCAGTTCCATTCGTACAAATTGCTGAGCGAAATTTTAATGCGTGGTGGCAGAACAAAGATTTTTCGCGCCTTGATTATGGTATCATGACCACCCATTACAATTTTCGTGGAAGAAAAGAAAAACTCATTGGCCTTATACGCTTGGGTTTTAATACGCAGTTTCGGTTAACTTACGAAATTCCATATATTAACAAAAAGCAAACGCTCGGCTTGTCATTTACTTCGGGATATTCGCAACACAAAGAAATATGGTATGCAGCTGATGACAATAAACAACTTTTTTACAAAGACACCAAACGTCATGTTCGTCAGGAAATGGATGGTGGCGCAGGTTTGCTCTATCGCCACGGATTATATTTCCGCCACCGATTAGATGTGATGTATTACCATGCAAACGTGCAGGATACGTTAGCAAAACTCAACCCTGATTATTTTGCAGGGCATGGAAACAAGACACAATATCTCACAGCGGCTTACACCTTTGAGTATGATTTTCGGGATGTAAAAGTTTATCCGCTGAAAGGACAATATGCTGAAGTTGTTCTTACGAAATATGGTTTGGGAATACTCAACAATGAGAAAACTGATATGCTTACAGCAGAGTTGAGTTTCAAAAAATTCTGGGAGTTGAGCAAGAACTTTTATTTCTCTTCAGGGCTGAAAGTAAAAATATCTAACCGCTCTTTTCAGCCGTATTACATTCAGCGCGGATTAGGCTATATGGAAAATTTTGTGCGTAGTTATGAATACTATGTTATTGATGGTAGGCATTATGCTTATTTTAAGTCGGAGTTGAAATACGCGCTTGTTTCAACACGACTCTGGAATATCAAATTTATCAAGAAGGGAAAATTCAATCCTATGCCTTATGCACTTTATGTAAAAGGTCTTTTTGATGGTGGTTATGTCTATGCTGATCAATACAAAGAAAATAATCCACTCACTAATTCCTGGTTATATGGAGGCGGTATAGGCTTGGATTTTGTAACCTACTATGACCGTGTTTTTCGGTTTGAATATTCTATAAATAAGTTGGGCAATCACGGGTTATATATTCATTTTATTGCTCCGATTTAACTAATCAAACAATAAACACTTACATTCTTACGTTCTATCTTCAGAAACCATAAACTCTGAAGCTATGAACAACAAACTTCTTTATCTCGCCCCCGTTGTTTCGCTGGTAGGTATTTCATTTACTAACGAGCAAGCAATAGCGCAAGATGTGCAAACAAAAAATCCTTACAGCGGTGATTTACAATTCGGATTGCGCGGAACGTTGAATCCATTTTTGAAAAACGCTGCTTCGTGGATAAGTTACGGAGCACAAATACGGATAAAGGTTTCGCGCAGAGTAAATACCGAATGGTTTGCTGATTATTTTCCCGCTACCATTAAATGGTCAGCAGAGCGAAGAGATATACGAATGGGAAGCGCTATACAATACTACCCGCTTCACGAAATTTATACCGGAAAAGAATGCACTCCGTATTTTTCAATCGGACCAACTTCAACGTACACACGTATAAGTTCTCGTGAATTTAATTCACAACAATGGGAAGCAAAGCGTTGGAGCTTTGGAGTAATTGCAGGAATGGGAATGTTGCTGAATGTAAGCCGCAAGCTTACTTTTGGATTTGTAACACAATATTGTGTACAGGTAGCCACAGAATTTAAATTCCAGAATGCAACAATAAGTAATGTTAGTGATTCACAGACGACATTGCCTGATACAAAAGTTAGTTACGAAGGGCAACTGCTGTTTTGTATGAGTGTGAATTATACGTTGGGTGATTTGTGGTGATTACACCAACTCTGCCGAATAGACTTTTTTCACTTCTTCGAGCGTTTCCAACACTTCTGCATAAGAATTAGAAGTAACCAACTTCATTCTGTAATCTTTGAAATTAGGATAGCCCTTGAAGTAATTGCTGTAGTGAGTTCGCATTTCAAGAACGCCCAATACATCTCCTTTCCAGCGGATAGAAAAATCCAGATGGCGTTTGCAAACAGCTACACGTTCTTCAATTGTTGGTTTGTCTAAATGTAAACCTGTTTTAAAAAAATGTTTGATTTCACGGAAAATCCAGGGATTGCCAATACTGGCTCTGCCAATCATGATGCCATCAACACCGTAGGTATTTTTCATTTGCAAAGCTTTTTCGGGACTGTCTACATCACCGTTGCCGAAAATTGGAATAGTAATGCGCGGATTTTCTTTCACTTTTGCAATCAGTGTCCAATCGGCAGGGCCTTTATACATCTGCGCACGGGTGCGCCCGTGAATAGTCAGCGCTTTTATTCCAATATCCTGTAAGCGTTCAGCTACTTCAAGAATGTTTTTGGTGTTATCGTCCCAACCGAGACGGGTTTTTACGGTTACCGGTAAATGTGTTGCTTTTACAACAGCATCCGTCATTGCTACCATTTTAGGAATGTTTTGTAAAATGCCTGCACCTGCACCTTTGCAGGCTACATTTTTAACAGGACAACCGTAATTGATGTCAATCAAATCAGGATTTGCGCCTGTTGCAATCTCTGTTGATTCACGCATTGATTCGATATTGCTGCCGAATAATTGTATGCCAATCGGTCGCTCGTATTCAAACACATCTAATTTTTTTAGGCTTTTGGCGGCATCACGAATCAAGCCTTCAGAAGAAATAAATTCGGTGTACATCATATCCGCGCCACCTTCTTTGCATACAGCACGAAAAGGAGGGTCACTCACATCCTCCATCGGGGCAAGTAACAGCGGGAATTCACCTAAATCAATATTTCCTATTTTCGCCATCGTTTTTAAAAACCGCGCAAAAATACACAAAAAGCCCGTTTATGGCTCAAATTCACTTCCTTCGCGACCGTTCGCCACTGTTTAATATCCTGTTTTTAGCTGCACTTGCGCTTTTCACAACAGGAATTTTCTCTTTAATGGCAATGGTAATTATTCAGTTTGCCTGGGGAATTCCGGTTTTTTCAGATCCAACTGCGCTAAGCGATTTCAACAATCCTGCAATTCTGAATCCAATGAAGTTTTTGCAGGCTATGTATTCCATCGGATTGTTTATTGTTCCTTGTTTTGTGTTTTTAAAACTTGCTCAGGAAAACTCATTTGAGTTTTTGAAAATGAAAACTTTTCCTGCAATTATCGGTTTGCTCATTGTATTTGGAATTATGCTTGTTGTTCAACCTTTGGTTGAACTTACGGGAAAATGGAATGCTGAATTTCCATTTCCTGAATCATTTGGAATTGCTGACTGGATAAAGCAAGCGGAAGAACAAGGCGCGGTTGTAACCAAGGCCTTTTTAAAGGCAGATAACGTAAGTGTTTTTCTGTTGAATGTTTTTATTATGGCCTTTCTTCCTGCTTTGGGTGAAGAGATATTTTTTCGGGGAATGATTCAGCAATACATGAACAAAGCGGTGAAAAATGTTTACATCGCAATCGTAATTACAGCAATAATTTTCAGTGCCTTTCACTTTCAGTTTATGGGCTTCTTGCCACGCATGTTATTGGGAATTATTCTCGGATGTATTTTCGTTTGGAGCGGGAATATCTGGTTGTCCGTATTTGCACACTTTCTGAATAATGGAGCAGCCGTAACACTGGATTATTTGAATCAGCGAAATGTTATTAGTGAAGAACAACTGGAAAGTGTTGCTTCAGATAATATGTTGGTGGTTGTGTTGAGTTTAGTTCTGCTTGGATTGCTGCTGTTTGCACTTTACAAGCAACGGAAGCAAGAACTACAGCCCCAATAAAATCTCCTCAGGAACTTTACTGCCGAACAAAATCTTTTGCGGATTTTCCAACATCTCTTTTACTTTGACCAGAAAGCCAACCGATTCTCTTCCATCAATAATGCGGTGGTCATAAGAAAGTGCGACATACATAATTGGTCGGATTTCAATTTTGCCGTTTATTGCAACTGGACGTTCAACAATATTGTGCATTCCCAGAATTGCGCTTTGCGGAGGATTTAAAATTGGCGTGCTGAGCATTGAACCAAAGACGCCACCGTTGGTGATGGTGAATGTCCCGCCTGTCATTTCTTCAATACTCAGCTTTCCGTCACGTGCTTTTAATGCCAACGCAGCAATTGATTTTTCAATATCTGCAAGAGAAAGTGTTTCTGCATTTCTGATAACAGGAACCATCAAACCTTTCGGTGCGCTTACTGCAATTCCAATGTCACAGTATTTATGGTAAACAACTTCTTCACCTTCTATCATAGCATTTACGGCAGGGAAATGAAACAACGCTTCAGTAACAGCTTTGGTAAAAAACGACATAAAGCCAACGCTAACGCCATGTTTTTCTTTAAACTTGTCTTTGTATCTTTTGCGGAGTTCCATAATCCCGCTCATATCCACTTCATTGAATGTGGTGAGCATAGCGGTTTGATTTTTCACGCCAACCAAACGTTCCGCAAGTTTTCTCCGCAGGCTGCTCATCTTTTGTCGATCAGTTTCGCGTGAACCCTGCCATGAATTTGAAATACTCTCTGTGCTGAAGCCTGCTGACATAGCCTGTAATACATCGCCTTTGGTAATGCGACCGTCTTTACCTGTAGCTTTTATTTTTGAAGAAGGAATTGAGTTTTCGTCCATCAGTTTTTTTGCTGAAACAGAAGGAACTCCATCAGCATAGGATTTTATTTTCTCTTCTTTTACTTCCTGTTTTTTCTCAGGCACAGCAGCCACTGCTTCAGCAACTTTTTCTTTTTTCTTTTCAGTTGCAACAGGTGCTTTTGCATCAGTATCAATCGTGCAGATAGTTGCACCTACTGCTACTTTTTCTCCTGCCGCAGCCAGAATTTTTACTGTCCCCGATTCTTCTGCGTTTACAGTCAGCGTTGCTTTGTCTGAGTCTATTTCACACAGTTCATCATCTTTGGAAACATAGTCACCATCTTTTACCAACCAGTTGGCTATCTCAACTTCTGTGATGGATTCTCCCGGACTTGGAACTTTAGTTTCTGCTATCATTTTCGTTTATGCTTTTACAATTGTTTTGCTGAATACTTTTTCAATCAGTTTTTTCTGAGTGTGAATATGTCGTTCATGTGAACCTGTTGCAGGTGTTCCCGAATCGGGACGTGCAATAACTTCTAAATCTATGTTGCGATACAGGCGAACGATATAAGGCCATGCTCCCATGTTGGCAGGTTCTTCCTGCACCCAATACCACTTTTCAGCATTTTTATATTTCTGAACAACGTTATCTAATTGCTTTTTAGGCAGAGGGAATAATTGCTCTACACGGATAATTGCAGTTTCTTTATCTCCTGATTTTTCTTTTTGCTCCAGTAACTCATAATAGATTTTGCCTGAACAAAAAGCTACTTTTTTCACATCTTTTACAGTTGCGGTTGCATCATCAAAAACTTCGATGAATGAACCTGTTGCTAAATCATCAAGCGATGAAACGCAGGCAGGGTGGCGCAACAAACTTTTTGGAGTAAATGCAATCAGGGGCTTGCGGAAATTGCGTTTCATTTGTCTGCGCAGAACGTGGAAAAAGTTTGCAGGTGTGGTGCAGTTAACAACCTGCATGTTATAATCGGCAGAAAGCGAAAGAAAACGTTCCATTCTGCCGCTGCTGTGTTCTGCACCCATGCCTTCATAACCGTGCGGAAGAAATAAAACCAGCCCGTTCATAACATCCCACTTTTCTTCGGCACAGCAAAGAAACTGGTCAATAATAATTTGTGCTCCATTGTTGAAATCACCAAATTGTGCCTCCCAAACAGTAAGTGAGTTAGGTGTTGCAAAAGCATAACCGTAATCAAAACCCATTACTGCATATTCAGATAACAATGAATTGTAAATCTGAAATTCAGCCTGCTTTCCGTTGATGTGATTCAAGGGCACATATTCCTCTTCCGAGTCTTCAACTTTCAATACTGCATGGCGATGCGAAAATGTTCCGCGCTCTACGTCCTGTCCGCTGAAACGAACGGGGTGTCCTTCTTTCAACAAACTTGCATACGCCAGTAATTCAGCCATGCCCCAATCCAGTTTGTCAGTTTTAAAAACCATGTCGTGGCGGTCCTGCATGATTTTTTCCATCTTCTTGAAAAACTTTTTTCCTTCCGGAATGGCTGTAATTTTTTCAGCGATGTCAATCAGTATTTTTTTATCAACTCCTGTTGCAGGCGAGGTATCAAAGTCTTCCGGTTTTGACCTGCTGAAGTTTTTCCAGATGTCGGATAGGAAAGGAATGATTTCAGCGTTTTTAATTTGCTTTGCTTCATCCAATCGTTCCTGTAAAAATTGATTGAATTTCTTCTCCATCTCTTTTACCAGTCCGGCTTCTACAACTCCCTGTTCCGTTAGTTTTTTGTTGTAGATATCCAGCGGGTTGGGATGTTTTTCAATTATTTTGTAAAGTAACGGCTGAGTGAAACGCGGCTCATCGCCTTCGTTGTGGCCGTATTTGCGGTAACACAACAGGTCAATAAAAATATCGCGTTTAAAAGTCTGACGAAATTCAATTGCCAACTGTATGGTATTTACTACTGCCTCTACATCATCGCCATTCACGTGAAAAACCGGAGACAGTGTTACTTTAGCCACATCGGTGCAATAAATACTTGAACGGGCATCTGCAAAATTGGTGGTGAAACCAACCTGATTGTTAATCACCAAGTGAATAGTTCCTCCTGTTTTGTAGCCATCAAGCTGAGCCATTTGCACAGTTTCGTAAACTACTCCCTGAGCGGCAACAGCTGCATCTCCGTGAATAATAATTGGACAAAGTGCATTCGCATCATTGTGATAATCCTTTTCAATTTTTGCACGGGCAATACCTTCTACCACGGGACCAACCGCTTCAAGGTGCGAAGGGTTTGGACAAAGATTCAATTTCACATTTTTTCCACTTTCGGTTTTGTCAATGGAAGTAAAGCCCTGGTGATATTTTACATCTCCTTCAAAATAATCATCTTCATAATCTTTACCGGCAAACTCCGAGAAAATGCTTTCATACGTTTTGTTGAGTGTGTTGGCAAGCACATTCAGTCTTCCGCGATGTGCCATGCCAATTACAAATTCTGCAATACCCAGTTTTGCGCCACGTTCAACAATGGCATCAAGAGCTGGTATCAAAGCTTCAGCACCTTCAAGCGAAAATCGTTTTTGTCCGGTGAATTTTTTTTGCAGAAAATTTTCGAATACAACCGCTTCATTCAGTTTGCTGAGAATTTGTTTTTTCTCTTCAATAGAAAATGAAGGCGTGTTTTTTGTGCTTTCTAATCTCTTTTGAATCCATCCCAACACTTCGGGTTTACGCATATACATAAACTCAGAACCCACGCTGCGGCAATAAGTCTGATAAAGATGCTCAACAATAGTTTGCAATGTTGCAGCACCAATTCCTATTTCGGATCCTGCCTGAAAAACGATGTTTAAATCAGTTTTATCAAGCCCGAAATTTTCAATAGCAAGAGTTGGTTCGTATTTCCTGCGTTCGCGAACAGGATTGGTTTTGGTAAACAAGTGACCAACCTTGCGATACGCATTTATGAGGTTGATAACACGAAACTCCTTCTGAACATTTTCAGGAATTTCAGACGAAGCGGAATATTTTGAAAACTCAAAACCTTCAAAGAATTTTTTCCAGCCAAAATCTACAGAATCGGGATTGGATTTATATTGTTGATAAAGAGTTTCTAACGAGGAACTGTCAGCGTTACTTAAATAGGAATGTTTGTCCATGTCAATTGCAATTCGGGCTGCAAAGGTATGGTTTTAGAAGCGAGCTTTAATTATTCTAAAGCTTCTTTTTTCGCTGCGAAAGCATGTGTCCGAACATTCCAGGAAAGAAAACGAAATAGGAGAGGAAGATGATTCCAAAAACAACATCGCTTGCTGAAAATGTAAAGCCGTCTTTTTTCATCCACGAGAGAATGATGAGCAACTCACCTGTTACGCCCATCGGATAAAGCACCAGAAAAAGTGTGTAGCGAAGAAACACCAAAATCTTTATTTCTTTACCTACTAATCCTGAAAAGTAAAACGAGTAGCGCACTATTTCGGTAATGCCCCATGCAAACATTATCAGGTGCAAGCCGGTTATTCCAGCTACATTAATATACTCTTCGCTTTTCAATAAATCAATCAAAACCACTACCATGAAGCGTGAGCCAAGTTGTTTAATAGTAGTTACAACGGGAGAAGAGACAATCTTTAAAGCAGCATGAATTATTTCCAGCACGGCAGCAAACTGGCAGATATTTAACAATATCAACCCAACTGAATCGAGTTTGCCTCCGTTAATGATGTAAAGCAGAAGCAGGGCCGTCCAGCCGATGGCAAGGGTGAGGTTGTAGAGTTTGAGATAAGTTTTCATATGACGCAAAAATACTTTTGTTTTTCAATCCTTGAATTTAAGGGTATTAAATCGATTACTTTTACTCTTTAGAAATATCCTTTATGAGTAAGCGATTTATTGCAATTCTGATTTTTTTTCTTGTCATTTCAAAATTGTCGGCACAATTTCCCAATGTGCTTATCAGCAATTTTAATGACCCGGAAGAAGTATCTATTTGCATTAACCCAAAAAATCCACAACAGGTTGTGGCTGGAGCTAATATTGACAATTTGTTTTATTCATCAGATGGCGGGCAAACATGGACAATTGATAGACTTGAAGATACTATAAACGGTGTTTGGGGTGACCCTGAAATATTTACTGATACAGCAGGCCATTTTTATTTTTCACACCTGGCCAATCCTCCACAAAACGGGAATTGGGTTGACCGTATTGTTTTTTCAAAATCAACCGATGGGGGAGCAACATGGAGCGCTGGAACTTACACCGGGCTTAATGGTGCAAAGGTTCAGGATAAAGCACAGGCAATTGTAAATCCAACAAATAATGAGACTTATGTTACATGGACACAGTTTGATAACTATGAAAGCACGGCTCCCGGAGACAGCTCTATAATTCTTTTTTCAAAATCAACCGACAGCGGACAAACTTGGATCATTCCGCAGAGGATAAGTTCTCAGGCAGGAGATTGTTTAGACAGTGATAATACGGTGGAAGGCGCAACACCCGCAGTGGGGCCAAACGGAGAAATTTATGTAGTGTGGGCCTGGGGATTTGGGTTGTATTTCAACAAAAGCCTTGATGGCGGAAATACATGGTTGCCGCACGAAACATTTATTACTTCCATGCCGGGCGGTTGGAATTATAATATCACAGGGCTTTTTCGCAGCAACGGACTTCCGGTTACTTTGTGCGATAACAACGGAACCATTTATGTAAACTGGACAGACCAGCGCAACGGCACTACTGATACCGATGTGTGGCTTGTAAAATCTATTGATGGTGGTGATAACTGGAGTGTTCCTGAAAGAGTGAATGACGATGCTCCGGGGAAACAACAATTCCTGACATGGATGGACATTGATCCTGTGAACGGAAATATTTATTGTGTGTTTTACGACCGGAGAAATTACAGTGTGAGCGACAGCACCGATGTTTACCTTGCCCGCTCAGGAGACGGTGGCAACACGTTTATAAATTACAAAGTAAATGCAGAATCATTTCTTCCTGATTCTGACATTTTTTTTGGTGACTATACCGGAATTTCTGTTTACAATAACAAGGTCTTGCCGATGTGGATGGCTTACAATAACGACACCCTTAGTGTATGGACCGCCTTGGTTGATGCCGAGCCAATGGGTATTGAAAATTCAGGAGCAGTGACATTTGCTCCGGTCAATCTTGAGCAGAACGCACCTAACCCTTTTAATGAAACGACTCAACTAAGTTTTATTCTTGGAAAAGGAGGATATGTTACACTATCTCTTTATGATATAACCGGAAAAATAATTGCCTCTCTCTATGAACATGAACTCTTTCATGCAGGTAAGTACGATTATATTTTCAATGCAAAGGCTGCACACCTTAACTCCGGGGTTTACTACTACTCACTGCAATGCGATGAAATGAAAATAACCAGAAAGATGATGGTTTATTAGTCTTTGTTGATAAATGATTAAAAACTCATGAAACTACTTTTTATAACCCATCGTATCCCTTTGCGTTTTAAAAAGAACCTAAATTATTTAACCACATGATGATGAGAAAACTTTCCCTGATTTTTTTAGCAAGCATTTTTTTGCCGGCTTATTTGTTTGCTGCCTGCGACCCGCTATTTGTTACCAGTGCCGATGTTAATGGTGATACCATTTGCATGGGACAACAAATTGATTTTACCAATATGTCAACGATGAACGGAACATTCACTAGTTTCCAATGGAACTTTGGAGATGGTTCGCAAATCGAATTTACAGAAGATGCTTCGCATAGCTATATACAAGCAGGTACTTACACCGTTGTTTATACCATTGCTTCTACTGGTTGCACCGGTCAGGTTTTTAAAGACACCATTTATGTAATTGACCCTCCCTCACTACAATCATGGGGAACCGACCCTATCTGTTATGAAACCTGCACGGGGGCTGCCAGTATTTTTATTAATGGCGTTCACAACAATTATACTATAGAGTGGGACGATGCATTGCAACAAGAAACCTTAACAGCTGCAGGGCTTTGCGAGGGAGAGTATATTGCCCGCGTAAGAGATGATTACAGTTGCGAGGTTTTCTCTCCTATGGTTGCATTATTTAACCCTGCTGAATTAATAGTAGATGCAGGCTCTGATGTTTTTATATGCGAGGGCGACCAATGGGTTTTTTCTGATGCTGATGTTGTAAGCGGAGGTGTTTTTCCATTTACCTATCTCTGGACACCGGGCGACAGCCTTGATTTCGATACCATCATAAACCCAATTATTACAGCAGGACCCAATTCATTTGGCGTTTATACACTTACTATTACGGATGACAATGGTTGCAGCGGAAGTAATGATTTGCAGGTAATGCAAACCCCGGGTGCAATTCACGGAACTATAATTAATCCTGGCAGTGGCGGTGTTATGGAAGGCATACTTGTTTCGCTTATTAAAGTAGGAGGCACTAATACGCAATGGGAAACCTATGATACCTATACAACACTTCAAGATGGTATGTTTCACTTTGTCAATCTTCCCCTGGTGGATTATATTGTAAAGGCAGAGCAGGTTCAGGCACCTGTTCAATATATGCCTACTTATTATCATCTTTCTTCTGATAGTGTATTTGATTGGGAAGAGGCGCATATTACAAGTGTTGATTGCGGAACAATGTATTTTAACACCAATATAAAAATGATACGCCCACCTGATCCGGCAGGCA
>CAMAVO010000064.1 GCA_945861685.1 Chitinophaga pinensis
GGTAATAAATATCCGCCTTATGATTTGGATGATATAATTCCTACTTTAATTGCAAAGCAATTTAATCTTCCTGTTTTTTACCCCGAAATTGTAATGGAAGGTGGTTCAGTTGAGTTTAATGGAAAAGGAACTTTACTTACTTCTACCGCATGTTTGTTGAATCCTAATCGTAATCCGCATCTAAATCAATCACAAATTGAAAAATATCTTTGCGACTATTACGGAGCAGAACAAATTCTTTGGGTTGATGAAGGAATTATCGGTGATGATACAGACGGTCATATTGACGACACCGTTCGTTTTGTGAATGAAAATACTGTTTTAACAGTTGTTGAAGAAAATAAGAATGATGAGAACTATACCTTGCTGCAACACAATTTAAAACAGTTAAAGCAAATGCGTCTCTTGAATGGCCGGCAATTGAATATTATTGAACTTCCAATGCCTGATACCGTTATTTATGATGGTCAGTCTTTACCAGCTTCGTATGCAAACTTTTATATAGCCAATAAATCAGTCATTGTGCCTACCTATCGTTGTGCTAAAGATGATAAAGCATTGCAGATTATTCAACAATGTTTTCCTGATAGAAAAGTTATTGGTATCGATTCAACTGATATTATCTGGGGACTTGGCAGTTTCCATTGTCTTAGCCAGCAGGAACCAAAAGTTGTGTAAATAAAAAAGACGTCCGGCAGTATTGCGGGACGCCTTTTTATTATCTTCAGAAACTGATTACTCAGCTACTACTTCAAAATCAATTTCCACAGTAATATCTCTGTGAACTTTAACCTTTGCTTTGTAGCTACCAAGTGATTTAATGTTTTCAGCATCAATAAGCACAATATTTTTGCGCTCAATTTCTCTGCCTGTTGCAGTTTTAATAGCATCAGCAATCTGGATACTGTTAACCGAACCAAAGAATTTACCGCTTTCACCTGCTTTAGCAGCAACTTTAACGGTAGTCTTTTTCAGTTCTTCAGCTAAGCCTTGTGCATCTTTCTTTATTTTTTCTTCTTTGAAAGCGCGTTGCTTCAGCGTTTCAGCCAAAACTTTTTTGCTGCTTCCCGTAGCAAGAATTGCAAGTCCTTGAGGAACAAGAAAATTTCTGCCGTAACCGGGTTTTACTTTTATCAGGTCATTCTTGTAACCTAATTTATCTACGTCTTTTGTGAGTATTACTTCCATGATATTTTCTTTAAAATCGTTTAATGTTATTTCATCATATCTGCAACATAAGGCATTAACGCCAAATGTCTTGATCTTTTCACCGCCTGAGCTACTTTACGCTGATATTTCAGTGAAGTGCCTGTAATTCTGCGGGGAAGAAGTTTTCCCTGCTCGTTTACAAACTTCAAAAGAAAATTAGGGTCTTTATAATCAATGTATTTAATGCCCATTTTTTTGAAACGGCAATATTTTGCTTTCTTTACGTCTACCGTAACAGGTGTTAAATACCTGATTTCTGATTCTTGTGGTGCTGCCATATTTATGTTTTTTTAAGCTTCTGCTTTTTCAGTTTTTTCTACGTTCTTTTTCTTGTTTCTTCTACGCTCGTTGTATTCAACCGCATATTTATCAAGCGCAAGCGTAAGGAAACGGATAATCCGCTCATCACGCTTATACATCACCTCCAGGTCGGCAACAAGAGTGCCTTCGGCCTTGAATTCGATGAGGTAATAAAATCCGCTGGATTTTTTCTGAATAGGGTAGGCCAGCTTTCGCAGCCCCCAGTTTTCCTCGTGCACAATCTGTGCCTTGTTGTCTTTCAGGAATTTGACAACTTTCTTTACCGTTTCCTTTGCCTGTTCATCAGACAAAACGGGAGTTAAGATGAAAACGGTTTCATAATTGTTTGACATTGTTTTGCTTTATTATTTGTTGTTTTTTAGTTTATTCCCTTAAAAAGGGACGGCAAAGGTAGAAAAAAATACATATCGCCAAAACCTAAAGTTTTGATTTATTTTTCATCCTGTGTTTTGTGTAGTTTATCGATTTTTTATTTTTGTATTGAAACCTACTTGTAATTTTGTCGTTGAAACAAGTGGTTTTTAGGTACTCATAGATTTTAGGTTTATTTTTAATTTGTTTTACAAAGTCCCGGAGTGGTTAACCGGGACTTTGTTTTTTTTGGCTTTACTTTGATTTTCTATTTTACAATAGGTAATTTAGGTAAATAATTTTAATTAATTCTTTCTACCTTTGTAAGCCTTCAGCAAAATTTGATGCTCAGAAAAATTCAGGTTATTATTTTATTTCTTTTTACCGCAACATCTGTTTTTGCGCAGCTCGATAAAATGGAACCGCCTGCCGATACTGCTAATCTGGGTGACAAAGAAATTCTTTTGAAGCATGAATTTACCTTTGGCGCCTTGCTGCACAGCAACGGATGGGGAATAAATCTCCGCAGAGGAAAACACAAAACTGCTAAACTTAAACGCATACTGGAGTTGGATATTGTGAGCATGAAACATCCCAAAGAATTTAAATCGGTAAACCCATATTTCGAAAATTCAAAAGGATTTGTTTATGGTAAAATGAACACCTTTACCATTGGCAGGATAGGCTACGGTGGGCAGTGGGTGGTGGTACACCGTCAGGACAGAAGGGGAGGAGGTGTTGAAATACGTGCTCATGTTTATGGCGGACTTTCACTAGGTTTTGCAAAACCCGTTTACCTTGAAATTTTGGTACCTACTAATGTTCCTTTTGAGTTTAGTCTTTCTACCGAAAAGTATAATCCCGATAAACATTACATTGATAATATCTACGGCAAAGCACCTTTTACAAAAGGGTTGGATGAATTAAAAGTATATCCGGGCTTGTATATTAAAGCGGGAATGAGTTTTGAATACGCATCGCGTCAGGATAATATAAAAGCCATTGAAGCAGGCATTGTGGTGGATGGCTATTACAAACAAATTCCTATTATGGCTTTTGCCGATAATCACCCTTATTTTGTTTCACTTTATATCGGAATTAATTTCGGGAAAAAGTGGTATTGATTTTATAAATGATCACAGAAGAAAGAGTAAAAAAGCCAGACTGGCTGCGCGTAAAACTCCCAACCGGAGAAAGTTATCTTAAGGTACGCGAAATAGTAAGCAAACACAAGTTGCATACCATTTGTCAGAGCGGCAATTGTCCGAATATGGGCGAATGCTGGGGCGCAGGAACAGCTACGTTTATGATACTCGGCAATATCTGCACACGCTCCTGCGGCTTTTGTGCTGTTGCTACAGGAAGACCTTTGGCGGTTGATTTGGAAGAGCCCAAACGTGTTGCCGAATCAGTAAAACTAATGGGCGTTAAGCACTGTGTTATAACATCTGTTGATAGGGATGAACTGAAAGATGGCGGCTCTATTATCTGGGCCGAAACGATTAAAGAAATAAGAAAAGAAAGTCCCACAACAACTCTGGAAACACTGATTCCTGATTTTCGTGGCGACTGGGAAAACCTGCAACGCATCATTGATGAGGTACCGGAAATCGTTTCGCATAACATGGAAACCGTGCGCAGGCTAACTAAAGAAGTGCGCATTCAGGCAAAGTACGACCGCAGCCTTGAAGTGCTCAAACGTTTGAAACAGGGAGGTATGAGAACCAAATCAGGAATTATGGTTGGACTGGGTGAAAAGGAAGAAGAGGTGCTGGAAACCATGGACGATTTAATAAATGTTGGTCTTGATGTGCTGACCATAGGTCAGTACTTACAACCTACCCGCAAGCATTTGCCTGTAGTGGAATTTGTAAAACCCACCACCTTTGAGATGTATAAAACAGCAGGATTGGCAAAGGGTTTCCGCTATGTTGAGAGCGGACCGCTTGTGCGCTCGTCTTATCATGCAGAGAAACATTTGTTCTAATATTCCTTAACTATTTGTTTGACTTGTATAATAATCGAAAAACTTGTTTTGGTTTATTCATAGCAAGCGAATATATTTGCGTTCCATAAATTTAATAAAATGAAGAAACTAGTTACTACTGCTTTAATTTTAACAGCAACCTTTTCAACGTCTTTTGCTCAACAGGATAAGTGCGGAGCCGATATACTATTGAAACAAAAAATGGCAAAAAATCCGCAGATTGCTGCTCAGCAAGAAGAATTTGAGAGGGGCTTGACGGATTGGAAAGCCAATAAACCTATTGGTTTCAGAGAAGGTGAGAAATATATTATTCCTACTGTATTTCACGTAATACACGAAGGCGGTAGCGAAAATGTATCAAAAGCACAGATTCTGGATCAGTTAAGAATTCTTAACGAAGGTTTCAGAGGTGAAAATGACAGCAGAGCTAGTACGCCTTCACCTTTTCTTGCTGTTGCAGGAGATCTGGACATTGAATTCCGCCTTGCACAACTTGATCCTTTGGGTAATTGCACAGAAGGTATTACCAGAACTTTTTCAAATAAAACAAATCAGGCCTCTGATGGTAATGGTGTTAAAGATGTAATTGATTGGAATTGCTATCAATATTTTAATGTTTGGATAGTAAAAAGTATTAATGTAGGTCAATCAGGAGTTATAGGTTATGCTCAATTTCCTGCCGGTGGTTTGTGCGGTACAGATGGTGTTGTGCTGGATTACAAATGGGTTGGAAGTATAGGAGGCGCAGTAGGTGCAGGTAATACGCTGGTTCACGAAGCTGGTCACTGGTTGGGTTTACGCCATATATGGGGTGATGAAATTTGCGGAACAGATGCTATTGATGATACACCTAATGCACGCAGAGCGAATTATGGAGTTTGTATTAATGATTTCCCATACATACCTGACACGCTTTGTGCAGGAACAGATAGCATTAACGGAGAAATGATGGTGAACTATATGGACTACTCATCTGATCAGTGTCAGACCATGTTTACACTCGGTCAATGTGATGTAATGGATTATACTTTTAGCGGAACAACAGGAACAAACGGAATTCGCTCATACATGTGGTCAGAGGCTAACCTGTGGGCCACAGGAACGCATGATGATTATACGGATGTTGCTTGTTCACCAATTGCAGATTTTACGGCAAATAAAAGATTTGCCTGCACAGGTGTTACTATCAATTTTGATGATATTTCTTATAACGCTACTGTAACAGGTCGCACATGGTCATTCCCCGGTGGAACCCCCGATGCTTCTAATGCAGCTTCACCTAATGTTAGCTATGCAGCACCCGGAGTATATGAAGTTACGTTAACAGCTAACAGCAGCGCAGGTGCCGGCAGCGTTACAAAAACCGGTTACATTCACATTGCTGCAGACGCACCATCTGTTACCGCTAATTATACCTATTTTGAAGATTTTGAAAGCCAGTCAGATTTTGACAATAATTGGGTTGTTATTAACCCTGACAACACTCAAAACAAATGGGAAGTTGCAGGAAATTTAATTACCCCATCAGGTGGAGGTGTATTAAGAGTTCGTAATATTGGAAATACCACTTTTGAGTATGAAGAAGCGATTTCTCCATCTTACAACCTGAGCAATCTTCAGGCACCGCTTATTATTAAATATCAGTACTCTGGGGCAAGCACCACCTTTTTGGGTGACCACACTATACCATTTGAATTTACTGTTGATGGCGATGCCTTCAAAGTATATTATTCAACCAATTGCGGAACAAGCTGGACTCAAATTCCGCAACTTGCATTGTCAGGCGATAATCTTATAAACGCAGGTTTGTATTCAGATTCATATGTTCCAAATGCACAAAGTATCTGGAATGAGAAGCAAACCAATGTGCCTGCCGGAGCAGCAAATTCAGACAATGTGAAGTTTAAATTTGTTTACGAAGTTGGTTCAGGTTTAGGTAATAATTTTTACTTAGATGCAATCCGCATTGAAAATACAACAGGCGTTGAAGAATTAAATTCTATGCTGGGCATTCAGCTCTATCCTAATCCATCAAATGGTTTAACCCGCATTTCTATGAATACACCAGAAAGCGGAAAATTGTCGCTCAACTTGGTTGATGTACTTGGAAGAACAGTTGCAAGCGTTTACAACGGAACTGTAAGTGCAGGTGAGCAGGTTTACAGTGTTGATGTAAATAATATTGATGCAGGAATTTATTTCTTGCAGATTAACTACAACGATAAAACAACTGCGGTTAAGTTGATCGTTCAATAATAACCTTATAGTTTTTACAAAAAAAGCCTTCGCGACAATCGCGGAGGCTTTTTTGTTTTATGCAGTATCTTTGCCCACTCATATTTTATATCTCACATGAAAAAAATAGCCATCAACGGTTTTGGAAGAATAGGAAGAATAACGCTGCGAGCTTTATTGGAAAGGAATAAAGTGGAAGTAGTTGCCATCAATGATTTAACCGATACCAAAACGCTTGCACATCTTTTTAAATATGATTCAGTCCACCGTAAATTCAACGGCAGTGTTGAAGCAGGTGAAAATTTTATTTTCATTAATGGAAAAAAGATAAAAGTATTTGCAGAGAAAGACCCTGCAAACCTGCCATGGAAAGAGTTAGATGTTGACTTTGTAATTGAAAGTACCGGAAAATTTACCAAAAGCAGCGAGGCATCTACTCACCTTACAGCAGGGGCAAAACGGGTAATTATTTCTGCTCCTGCAAGTGGTGATGATGTGAAAACTGTTGTGCTGGGTGTGAACGAAAATATTCTTGACGGCACTGAAAAAATAATTTCCGCTGCTTCATGTACTACTAATTGCGGTGCGCCCATGATAAAAATACTGGATGATAACTGGGGCGTTGAAAGCTGTTACATCTCCACTGTACACTCCTATACAGGCGACCAGCGTTTGCACGATGCACCACACAAAGATTTACGCAGAGCAAGAGCAGCAGCAGTTTCCATGATACCTACTACAACAGGTGCTGCAAAAGCCATTACCAAAATATTTCCTCACCTTGAAGGCAAAATGGGAGGTTGCGGTTTCCGTGTTCCAGTTCCCGATGGTTCTTTAACAGATATTACCTGCACACTGAAAAAAGATGCAACGGTAGAGGAAATAAATGCAGCTTTTAAGAAAGCTTCCGAAACCAGCATGAAAGGAATTCTGGAGTATTCAACTGAGCCGTTGGTTTCCATTGATATTGTTGGCAACCCAAACTCCTGCATTTTAGATGCTGAACTTACTTCCGTAGTTGGACATATGGTGAAGGTAATAGGGTGGTATGACAACGAAGCCGGCTATAGTAACCGGCTCGCTGATTTAGTGGAAAGGCTATAAACCCTCTCCTTTGGAGAGGGCAGGGTGAGGATTCTTACCTCTTCGCAATCGGAACGTAATTACGTTCTGTTTCTCCTGTGTAAATCTGTCTTGGTCTTCCGATAGGTTCTTTTGCAGCAATCATTTCTTTCCATTGTGCAATCCAACCCGGCAGGCGGCCCAGTGCAAACATTACGGTAAACATTTCAGTTGGAATGCCAATTGCTTTGTAAATAATACCTGAGTAGAAATCTACATTAGGGTATAATTTGCGTTCAACAAAATATTCATCATTCAGAGCAACTTCTTCCAGATGTTTTGCAAGATCAAGAATAGGGTCGTTGATACCGAGTTTGTTTAACACATCATCACATGCTTTTTTAATGATTTTAGCACGCGGATCAAAGTTTTTGTAAACTCTGTGTCCAAAGCCCATCAGTTTAAAAGGGTCGCTTTTGTCTTTTGCTTTATCAACCCATTTTTTGTAGTTACCACCGTCAGCCTGAATTTTTTGAAGCATTTCAATTACTTCCTGATTTGCTCCACCGTGAAGCGGTCCCCAGAGTGCAATTGCTCCAGCTGAAACTGAAGAATATAAGTTAGCGTGTGATGAGCCTACCATACGGACTGTAGATGCTGAACAGTTTTGCTCGTGGTCGGCATGAAGGATTAAAAGTTTGTCGAGCGCCTGAACAATTACAGGGTCAATTTCATATTGTTCGGTAGGCATTGAGAACATCATGTTCAGGAAATTCTCAACGTAATTGTATTTGTTCTGAGGATAAACCACAGGATGCCCAACAGAGTTTTTGTAAGCCCAGGCAGAGATGGTAGAAATTTTTGCAAGTAAGCGGTGCACTGTAGTTTCTACTTCTTCCCAAGGGCGGTTTGTTTGCTGCGACTCAGGATAAAAAGTTGAAAGCGTGCACAGCATGGAAGCAAGCACTGCCATTGGATGTGCTTTTTTAGGAAACGCTTCATAGAAACGTTTCATATCCTCATGAATAAGTGTATGGCGAACTATTTTTTTTGAAAAATCATCAAACTGATCAGTGCTTGGAAGTGCTCCATAAATAAGGAGGTAAGCTACTTCAAGGAAACTTGATTGCTCAGCCAGTTGCTCAATCGGATAGCCGCGGTAACGGAGTATTCCGGTTTCGCCATCCAGAAATGTAATCTGGCTTTGTGTAGCTCCTGTGTTTTTGTAGCCGGAATCGAGTGTGATGTATCCGGTAAGGTCGCGCAGCTTTGTTATGTCAATAGCTTTTTCGTTCTCTGTGCCAGTGATAACAGGTAATTCGAAGTTTTTTCCTTCTAAAATAAGTGTAGCTTTTTCGCTCATGGTTTCTGTTGATTTTTTGCGGACACGATATTAGAGAATTTATTGATGAAGAAAAAAGAAATCCGCGTATTTTTTAATTAACAATCCGCTCTGAATTTTGTTCCGTTCAGTTGCTGGATAAAGTTATGGGTTCATTTGCTAATCTCAGGGCAATTTCAAATTGTTCTTCGGGCGTAAGATTTGAGTTGTCCAGAACCACTGCATCCGCAGCCTGAATTAGCGGATTTTCCTTGCGAGTAGTGTCTTCGTGGTCGCGCAGGCGCAGGTTTTCTACTATCTCTTCTAAGCTTACTTCGGTGCCTTTCGCCTTCAGCTCATCGTACCTTCGTTTGGCGCGAATGGCAGGATCTGCAGTCATAAATAATTTGAGTTCAGCATTTGGAAAAACCACGCTTCCTATGTCGCGTCCGTCCATTACCACTCCTTTGTCTTCACCAAATTTCCGTTGGAGCGCTATCATTTTCTGGCGTACTTCTTTTATGCTGCTTATTTTGCTTACAATTTCTGAAACTGCCATGCCGCGGATTTCTTTCTCAATGTTTCTTCCGTTCAGATAGGTTTGCGATGACTGAATTTCGGGATGAAAATGAAACTCAATTTTGATGTTATCCAGACTGGAAATTATTTTTCCGTTGTCAGGCACTCCCTTTTCTATTGCATTGTTTTCAAGACACCACAGCGCTACCGCGCGATACATGGCTCCTGAATCAATATAGGAGTAACCTAATTTTTTTGCCAGTTGCTTTGCCAGTGTGCTTTTTCCGCAAGACGAATAGCCGTCAATGGCAATGGTAATTCTATTCATTAGGAGCAGGCTTTTCCTTTTTGTGGAAATCGCTGATGTTGGTGCTGATGCTGATGTGGTTAGATGCTCCTGCTAAATGATAAGCCGCACGCGCATAGCTGAATCTGAATTTTGAAATCTTAAGCCCAATACCCCATGAAATTCCCATAGTTCCGGGTCTGGTATCAACTTTCAGTTCTTGTCTGCGCATATAATTATAACCAAATCTCAGGCTGAAAATCTTGCGTTTGCCGGGAGCAAACTCACCACCAAAAATAAAGTGACGCATTATTTTATCTCCAATGTATTGCTTCTGTTTTATTTCTTCGCCAGTAAGCGGGTCAACAGTCGGTTCCTGATTATTCGGATCATCATACCGCAGATTTGGCTTTTGAAGATTGTGTGCAATGATGGAAATTTTGAAAGGCAAATGAGCAAATTGCTGCGACACTCCAACCTGAATTTCAAATGGCAATGATTCTGGATTTCCTTTGGTGTAGGACTGAAATTGTGCACCAATATTTTTTAAAACAACGGAAGCGGTAAATCCTTTTTTGCCCTGATACATTCCGGCAAGATCAAGTCCCATGCCCCATGAATTATAGGATTCCATGGAAGAAATAATTGTTTTAAGATTTCCTCCAACGGAAAAAATAGAGTCTTTTCCAAATTGATGTGCATAGCCTAAATTGAGGGCAAATTCACCGGCAGAAAATTCGCCAAGCACTTGTCCTGTTTCGTCAGCACGGGTAAATGTTCCATAATTAACATAGTGTACACCTATTGCAAATGTTCCGGGAATACTGTCGAAGTTTTTTGCAAATGCTGCATAGCCGTAATTTACTTTTGAGAAGTAAGGTACATAATTAAGTGCAAGCTGATTATTCATCCGAGGGTTAAGAGCTGCAGGGTTTTGTGAGAAAAGATTTAGGTCATCATCTTTCACCGAAATCAGATTTCCGCCCATTGCTGCAATGCGAGCATTGGCGTTCAGGTTCAGAAAATCATAGGTGCTTTGTCCACCCGTTTGTGCAAATGCGAAAACGGAAATAAACAGGAGCAAGAGAGAGGAAGAAAAGTGTTTTATCATCAGCGCAAAGTAAAGATTTTTTTATCTGATAACGGCAATGAAAAGGATTTAGTATGTAGTTGCAAAAATAATTTTAGAACGCACATCCCACACTCATCTCTGCAAAGTCGGCTTGCCCGAAATTTGATTTCAGATAAAGCCCGATGTAAACATTGTTTTTAGTGGTTTTCAGCGGGTTCATAAAATAATAATTTACACCAAGCTTATTGCTGTTATAGCGTTTTATCCAATTGCTAAAACCAGTTGAGTAGCCCTGTATTTCCTGCAATTTTCCGAAAAAAGGATTGTAGAAATAAATGCCAAGTTGGGTGATTAGTCCGAAGTGTCCGATAATGAATTCGTGACCAAGAAAAATCTGTCCGGTAAATGCACGGATGCGTTGGTGGCTGTCATATATTTCCTGTTGAATAATAAAATCATAAAAAGCAGTATGGTAATTTATATGAATTCCAAGCTGCACATTGTTTTTGTGGCTGTAGCGTTTTGATAAAAAAAGCGAACTGGTATAAATAGGATATTTTGCTCCGCCTGTAGGATGCAGCGAGCCACCGAATTCATTAGCACCAAAACCAAGTCTTACATTGAATAGGATTTTATTTGCGAAATCGGGAAGGCTGTCGTTTTTATAAAGTTTTGGTCGCCCTGATGGAAAATATTTCAATGAAAGATTAACTGCAGGAAAGTTGATGCCGATATTAGGAAGTTGATAATGTGCATCTGAATAATGTATGCCTGAAACACCTAACAGGATGGTGTAATATTTAGAAATATCATAGCGAAAATCAAAGCTGCCCATTGCCATATTGGTCATGGTAGTTCCAATTAATTGATTCTCGGGGTTGGCAACGCGGTCATATTTTTTTGAGAAGAATGCAAAGCCCATTCCTACCTTCCACTGAAAACCCCACCTTCGGTATTTTTTGGTGGTAAAGCTAAGGTTGGGAAGAATGGTAAAGTTGCGTCCTATAATATCGTCATTGCCCATGATACCATAAATGAAGGCAACACCAGCTGTGGGATAACCATACAACTCATGCCATTTTTTATTGCCACTGCATTGCTGGCCTATATTGATTTCGGAAAGAACGGCAGGGCCGCGCTCAGGAAAGTCAGGAAAGTTTTTTATGATTTTTCCAATTCTTATTCCGGGTTCAATAACAATGCACTTTTTGGGAAGGGGGATTTCGGTGCGGGTGCTGTCGCTTTGGGCAAATGAAGATTGCGTGATTAAGAAGAATGTGATTAATGCAATATTCTTTATCATAATTAGAGCCCTTCGACTACGCTCAGGGTGACAGAATGCCTATTTCATAATTCCGTAAAACTTCATTCTGAAATACTCATCAAATGCTTGTTTGATGGTGAGTTTATGTGCAACAAGAAAATCGGGATCGGTCAATTTGTCTAAGAAGAACTGATCAGTCATTACCATTATTTCAGGGTTTATTTTGTTGAAATAGCCTTTTCGGATTCCCTCATTGTAATATACTTTTAATGAATTCATGCAATACTCTTTAAAGGCATCAATCAGTTGCCAAAGATGCGGAAAAAATGTTTTAAGGTCGGCAAGGAAAAGGTTGGTGATGTCTGAAATATGTTCTGATAAATATTGAACAGCATTTTTGTAGCGGTCAAGGTATTCTACTTCCTTGTCATTCAGATAAGCATCAAAATGTTTTATCTCGTCTAACTTAACTGCTATGGTTGCAGCAAGTATTTCTTCGCGCGATTGAAAATACTTGTAAACCGTGGCTTTGCTGATGTTCATAGCCTCCGCCATTTTATCCATGGTAACGCCTTGCAAACCCTTTTCGAGTAAAAAAGGAATTATGCGTTGTAGCAGTTCATCTCTTTTTTCAGGATTGTCTTTTCGGATTTTATCACTTGACTTTCTTCCCATAATTATGTGCAAAGTAAACTATTTTTAAATAAATAGTTTACTTTTGAAAAACATTTTCTATTTTTGAAGCATTAAAAATTTAAAAACTCATTCATTATGAAAACAAGGCAACTGAAATACCTCACCGTTTTTACTGCACCTTTAGTAAGTCTTCTTGCATTCTACGGCCACGGCTGGTGGACCTGGTCGCTGGTCATTTATGCCTTTGTAATGATTCCCCTTGGTGATGCGTTTGGTAAACAAAGCAAAGCCAACATGAACGAAGCCGAAGAAGAAATGGCGCTTAATGATCCGTATTACGATTGGATGTTATACGCCCTTGTTCCCTTGCAGTATATTTTCCTGATTATTTTTCTGTTTCAGGTAAAAGAACCAGGTCTCAGCAGTTTTGAAGTTTGGGGAAGAGTAGTAACCATGGGCATTGGTTGCGGAGTGATTGGAATTAATCTGGCACACGAATTAGGTCATCGTATTAACGGGTATGAGCGTGCTATGTCAAAAGCGTTGTTATTTACAACAATGTACATGCACTTCTTTATAGAACACAACCGCGGACATCATAAGAATGTGTCAACAGAGAAAGATCCTGCATCAGCCGACAGGGGAGAAGTGGTGTATTTCTTCTGGATCAAATCCATTGTGCTCAGTTACATTTCTGCATGGCATTTAGAGTCTGAGAAACTGAAAAAAAACGGACATGCCTTTTTCTCCATTCATAATGAAATGATACGCTTTCAGCTGATACAGCTGACTTTGCTAACGCTTATCTATTTTGTTTTTGGATTAATGCCACTGTTTTATTTTCTGGTGGCATCGCTCATCGGCATATTGTTATTAGAAACCATCAACTATGTGGAACATTACGGTTTGCGCAGAAAAAAAACCGGCCCCGATAGTTTTGAGAAAGTATTGCCTGTTCATTCATGGAACTCGAACCACCCGGTTGGAAGAATTGTTCTTTTTGAACTTACCCGCCACAGTGACCATCATTACAAAGCAAGTCGCAAATATCAGGTATTGCGCCATTTTGAAGAAGCGCCACAAATGCCTTTAGGATATCCTGCTATGGTTTTGATGGCATTGGTTCCACCTTTGTGGTTTTCGGTTATGCACAAGCAGATTGACGAATACAGAAAGCAGTTGCCGGAAGGAGCTGCGCTGGCTTAATGCAGCGTCATGCTGAACTTGTTTCAGCATCTGAGAGACACTGAAACAAGTTCAGGGTGACGTTGGTTAATTCCCTATTACAGTAAACTCCGTTCTCCTGTTCTGCGCGCGACCTTCTTCGGTATCGTTGGTGGCAATAGGAGCCGTTTCGCCAAAGCCTTTGTAGCTCAACCTTTCTGCAAGAATACCGTTGGTTGTTAAGTATTCGTAAACAGATTTAGCGCGATTTTCTGAAAGCAGTTGATTGCTTTTATCATCGCCTACATTGTCGGTATGTCCGCCAATTTCAATTTTTAAATTTTTGTTGTTCTGCAGCAGG
>CAMAVO010000065.1 GCA_945861685.1 Chitinophaga pinensis
GGTATTGCAATGCTGGTGTTCGGGATGCTGATGTTGTTGTTCTTTTACAAAGGTGATAAGGATAACGCGTGAGAATACGGACTGTATTTTGCAGGGGAAAAATATAAATACTGAACACTTTCCAGTCCTCTTCGAGCACCAGCTGACGCAGCAGATAACTCCTTTAGCCGGTCAGTAACAAGGTACATTGCAGAGTTAACTGCCACTATTGAAACGGGAGTTATAGCTGCTGCAGCGCGAACTCGGTCTGCAGCGGTGTGAATTGCTTTTAGTACTACCGGAATTATCACCCTGCTAAGGTCAGGTTGTTCCAATGCATAAGCAAGTACAGATGCTTTAACGGATGGTAGCTCGCGTGTATCATTAACATACGAAGCAGGAGTTGCTAAATCTTCAGTCGTAACATGAGCTACCTCCAGTGCAGCTGGTGTTATCGGAGCGGAAGAACTACCTCACGATTTGGCAGTCCGGGATGCCTTTATACTTATTCTTTCTACTTCAAAGACCGGCAATATTCGCATACCTTATTCATAACACAGTCCACACATTTTGGGTTGGTAGGGCGACAAATTTCTCTGCCGAGAAATGAAATGGCCATTCCTGATTCGCCCCAATCGCTTTCATCAATCACATTCATTAACTGAAGTTCAATCTTCTTGGGGTCTGTGCCGGTGGCAACTCCCAGACGGGGCGCTACACGTACCACATGAAGGTCAACAATGATGCCTTCCGCCTTCTTCCCTGTTTCACGCATAATCACATTTGCCGATTTTCTGCCAATACCTGAAAGTGCAGTCAAACCATCCATAGTCAGCGGTATGTTTCTATCCTCTTTTATGGTCTGTGCCAGTTTCATCAGCCATTTGGTTTTATTACCGAAATTGCGGACACTACCAATGTAATGCATAATAGTTTCTTCATCTGCTCTTGATAAAGAAGCCATATCCGGGAAAGCCGGAAAAAATGATTTAGCCACTTCATTAATATGCTTATCTGAATCCTGTGCCGACAGAATTACCATCACCACCAACTGATAGATGTTGCCATAGTCCAGCGGATGCTTTTTGCCTATGTACTCAGCGATAAGCGGCTTTATCTCCTCGCCCCAGTTTATTTGTTTTGCCATAATTAAAATTAAACGTTGCGCCTAAGCTTCTTTGCGGTGAAATTATATATTTTTCGGCAAGGTTGTTGTATTCTGTTTAACAAACATTAACAGAAAAACTTTCGCCAAAGAACTATCTGTATCTAATTTTGAAACGGTTTTCTGTTACACTAAACATTAAAGTTATGAAAGCATTTCTTCTAAAAACTTCGCTCGCCTCTTTACTGGCCGTATTTGCGTTAAGCATTGCCGTGTTTTCTGAAACAACTAACTTTCGTTTGGCTTTTAATAATTCAGAAAGTGAAGGTATTGCAGCAGCGCCTCTTGAAGAGTTTACCGTGAATGTTTATCCCAATCCCAACAACGGCAAGTTTGATATTCTTACTTCCGGAAAAGGCGAAATAAAAGAGGTAATCATTTATAACATCATAGGCGAAAAAGTATTTCACCAGTTGTTTGATGATGTTTCTCTTAAGGCAGACATTTCAAATCTTGACAAAGGTTTATATATGATGCAGGTTTTTAACAAAACACAAAACAAAATTCTTACAAAACGGTTTTATATTGAGTAGTGGTGATGGTTGGGTTTAAAGTCGGAAAAGAGGGATGAGCAATCGTCCCTCTTTTCTTTTATGCCCGTCATTGCGAGCGTAGCGAAGCAATCTTAATATTGAGATTGCTTCACCCCGCAGGAAACGGGTTTCGCAATGACGACAAAAGAAATGCCATTGTATCCACTCCGTCTGCATAATCCCATAGTTCGGGCTTCTGACTTTCACCGAATGCAACACCGGAATTAAAGTCAGAAGGGTTTACCGAAACCACACACTGTATCTCGTTTTTTCTGATTTCCAGTTCTTGTTTTACTGCTTCCAAATCTTTGTAAAAGCTGTAATTGAGACGCGAAACGGGAGTAGATAAAGCTTCATCTTCTTTCAGTAAGAGAAAGCCATTGTCTAAATGCAGTTGCTTACCAACCAACAATATCGCCTTATTGTAATCGTAATTATTAGCGTATTTGGAATGAAAGACAATCTTCTTTCTGCTCTCTATTGCATTAAAGAAATCATCAAAATTATAACCTTCTGGTACGTACAACTTTGAAACATTACGGCAACCCAATCCAAAATACAGGAATATATCATCGCCAAGCAGAGCAAGCTGTTCAGGTGTTTCACTGCCTGTTAAAACAGCAACAGAATTTCTGTTCTTGCGAATGATGTTGGGGTATTTACCAAAGTAATATTCAAAATAACGGGAAGTGTTATTACTGCCGGTAGCAATTATTGCATCAATACTTTCCAACTTTCCGTCTTCAAAAACAATGCGGTCTTTAAAGCGCGGTTCAATTGAAATCAGTTTTGCCGCCACGGCTTTTAGTAGTTTATTATCTTGCGAAGACAACTTGGCAAGGCAGGTATTACCCGAAACAAGCACGCATAAAAAATCATGAAAGCCCACCATGGGAATATTCCCCGCCATGATTACTCCCACCATTTTAGGACTGGCATTTTCAGTAAACGTATAATCAGCAAGCCATTTTTCCAGCTTTTCCTTTTCAAGGATGTATGAAATTCCGGCAACTGCTCTGCGCACATTTTCTTCAATAAACCAGCCATTGAAGTGGGGCGAACCAAGAATTAAGTTTTCAAAAGCTGCAATTTCAACATCATTTGAATTATTGGTTTCTCTGAATAACTTCATGAAGTTACCCAACTCTGTGAAGGATTTTATTTTTTCTTCTGGTGTCAAAACATTTTATTTATACAAATACTATATTTGCACCGCAAAACTAAGAACATTAAACTCTCAATTTAAAAACATAAAACATGGCAATTAAAATTACTGATGAATGTATCAACTGCGGGGCATGCGAACCCGAGTGTCCAAATAATGCAATTTACGAAGGCGGTCAGGAATGGAGATTTGCTGACGGAACTTCCGTAAAAGGAAGTTTTACCAGTTTCAGCGGAGCAACTGCTGATGCTGATGCAGCTCAACCTCCCGTTTCTATGGATATTTATTATATCGTTACTGATAAATGCACCGAGTGCGTTGGTTTCCATGATGAGCCACAATGCGCTGCCGTTTGTCCTGTTGACTGCTGTGTGCCTGATACCGATAACCCGCACACATCGGAAGAGAACTTGAGCAAAAAAGCATCTATGCACGCTTAATTAATATGACTTATTTATTAAAAAGCGCTCCCATTTTAAGGAGCGCTTTTTTATTTCCCTTAGTTTTCTTTTGCTGCCTGGTGCAGGCACAGAATACAGAACAACTGCATAACGCCACACGCGATACCCTGCTTGCCCGCTTCAAACACATCGGGGAGAATACTTCCTTTTCGCATAAAGTAAATGCAGACAATGAAGTCATTGTTTCAACACTTGAAAATTTCCTGAAACAAAAGGACGCTTTTGAGTTTCGTTTTGACTTAGATAAAAATCTTTCAGACATGGTTTCAGAAGATAAGAAGGCACGAATAATATCATGGGCTTTGCCACCGGATGCCGGTGTTTACCAATGTTATGGATTTGTGTTATACAAAAACAAGAAAACCAAAACCACTTCTGTTTTTAAACTGAAGGCATCGGAAGAAAAGACAGAAAACATAGAGCGCAAAAGTGTTAAGCACACCAATTGGCAGAGTTGCGTTTACTATAACCTGATACAGAAAAAAAGTAAAGGCAAGATGTACTATACACTTATTGGCTGGAATGGTAATGATGGCATCACCACAAAGAAGCTAATTGATGTGCTTAGTTTTTCATCAAAGGGAGAGCCTGTATTTGGCGCCCCTGTTTTTCAGATGAAGAAACAAAAATGGTCGCGAATTATTTTCGAGTACAGTCCGCAGGCAATTATGCAACTGAATTACGATGAGCAAAAGAAGATGATTGTATTTGACCACCTTGCTCCCAATGACCCTATGAACACAGGACGCTTCCAGTATTACGGGCCTGATTTCAGTGTGGACGGATTGAAATGGAAAAAGGGAATGTGGCAATTGCAGGAAGATCTGGACGCAAAAAATAAAGATTAATATTCGTCATGCTGAACTTGTTTCAGCATCTTTGAATTTCAAGACCATGAAACAAGTTCAGGGTGACGTGATACAAAAAATAAATTTTTACTTTTGGCACGGAGTTTGGCAACAGGCTCCCACAAAACAAAAAAAACTCTAAACCACTAACAAATGAAAAAAGCAGTACTCCTACTATTAGCTGTTTATGCTACCGTGCAAGCGTTTGCACAAAGTTCTAACCTTGTATTCTACTCATCAGGGGGAGAAAAATTCTATGTAATTCTGAACGGTATCCGTCAGAATGAGAAGGCCGAAACAAATGTGAAAGTAACAGGTCTTCCACAGCCTTATTACAAAACCAAAATCATCTTTGAGGACAAAGCATTGGGAGAACTGGATAAAACCCTTAACTTCAATCCAGGCACCGAAACCGTTTTCAACGTAATGAAAAATAACAAAGGCGAGTACGTTTGCCGCTGGCAGAGTGAGGTTCCGTTGGCACAAGCTGCACCTCCCGCACCCGGACAAAACGTAATGATTTACACACAAACCGCCCCTGTTGGTAATATCTCTTACACCGAACAAACTACAACTACAGTTATAACAGGAGTTCCCGGAGCAAGTGCAAACGTAAATATGAATGTACCGGGAGTTAGTATGAACGTAAATATCAGCGATCCGTTTTATATGCCTCCTGCTACCACCACAACTACCTATTCATCAACAACCACCACTACTACTTCATCCAACAATTACAGCAACAACAATATGCCTCCGCAAAACAATGCACCGGCTATGAGCCCCGGCAGAGCGCACATCAATAACGATTGCTGGGCGGGTTCTACAAATTCAAGCGAGTTTGACGGAATTAAAAAAAGCATTTCTTCAAACGGATTTGACGACACAAAATTGAGTCAGGCAAAAATGATTGTTCAGAAAAAATGTCTGACCTCTAATCAGGTTAAAGAAATCTGTCAATTGTTTGGCTTTGAAGACAACATGCTTGATTTTGCCAAGTTTGCTTATGACTGGGTTTATGACCAAAGCAATTACTATGTGGTGAACGATGTTTTCGGTTTTGAATCAAGTAAAACTGAACTGAACAGCTTTATTTCAGGCTATTAATAATCAGCCGTTGATAACATGAAAGTCTCTCGCCTAAGGCGAGAGACTTTTTTTTTGCAACTTGCAGCAGATTTAAACTAAAAAACAATATGAGCAAAGTACATAATTTCAGCGCAGGACCCGGCATTCTGCCTCAGGAAGTGCTGAAAAAATCAGCAGAAGCTATTCTTAATTTCAATGGCATGGACCTCTCCTTATTAGAAATTTCGCACCGCAGCAAAGACTTTATTCCGGTTATGGATGAAGCGCAAAGCCTGGTAAAAGAACTGCTGGGCTTAGACGATGATTTTTATGTTCTCTTTTTGGGTGGAGGTGCAAGCATGCAATTCGCCATGGTTCCCAGCAATCTCCTGCGCACCAACGGCACTGCGGCATACGTGAACACAGGTGTATGGGCAAGCAAGGCAATTAAAGAAGCAAAGATGATTGGCAACACCAATGTGGTTGCTTCATCTGAAGACAAAAAATTTAACTACATACCTAAAGGCTACGCCATTCCTGCTGATGCTGATTACCTGCATATAACATCGAACAACACCATTTACGGAACACAGATAAAGCAATTTCCTAAAAGCCCTGTGCCGCTGGTTTGCGATATGTCGAGTGATATTTTTAGCAGAAAAGTAAACGGAAATGATTTCGCATTGATTTATGCGGGAGCGCAGAAAAACATGGGACCTGCAGGAGCAACCATGGTGGCAGTACGTCAGAGTGCACTTGGTAAAACCGACCGCAAAATTTTATCAATGCTGGATTACAAAGTGCATATCAAAGGCGAGTCGATGTATAACACGCCTCCTGTTTTCCCTATTTATGTTTCTATGCTGACTATGAAATGGCTAAAAGACAATGGTGGAGTGGAATGGATAGAAAAAATAAACCGCCAGAAAGCAGATTTACTTTACAACGAAATTGACAGCAACCCATTATTTGTTGGCACGGTTGAAAAAGAAGACCGCTCAGATATGAACGTGTGTTTTTTGCTGAAAAATACTGAACTGGAACCTGAGTTTGATAAACTTGCAAAGGTTGCCAACCTGAGCGGTATCCGCGGACACAGAGATGTGGGCGGTTACCGTGCATCGCTTTACAATGCATTACCACTGGAAAGCGTGCAGGCACTGGTGGATGTAATGAAAGAATTTGGAAGAATAAAAGGATAGATGATTAAAATTCTTGCCAACGATGGAATAGACGAAACCGGTAAAGGCTTGCTGGAAGCAGCCGGCTTTATCGTGCTTACCGATAAGGTGGCGCAGGAAAATCTTATTGCCTTTATCAACGAACAAAGTGTTGATGCCCTGCTGGTGCGCAGTGCTACCAAGGTGCGCAAAGAGTTGATTGATGCCTGCAAACACCTGAAACTGATTGGCCGTGGAGGTGTGGGTATGGATAACATTGATGTGGATTATGCCCGCGCAATGGGCATTGAAGTAATGAATACACCGGCTGCTTCCACGCGCTCGGTAGCTGAACTGGTGTTTGCACATCTCTATGGAATGGTGCGCAACATCTACGACTCAAACCGCAAAATGCCTGCTGCTGACGGAGCAAAATTCAATGAACTGAAAAAAAAATACGCCAACGGCACCGAGCTGAAAGGCAAAACCATGGGCATTATCGGGTTTGGCAGAATTGGTCAGGAAGTGGCTGCCATAGCGGTGGGCAATGGAATGAACGTATTGGCCTACGACCCTTACATTTCAGATGTAGTTATCGGATTTGAGATTTTTAGTCTTGGCAGAGTGGAAGTAAAAGTTAAAACAGTTTCGTTGGACGAAGTACTGAGAAACAGCGATGCACTTACGCTTCATGTTCCTTTTACAGGAGGCTATCTTCTTACCAAAGAGGAATTCGCCAAAATGAAAAAAGGTGTGTTACTGGTGAACTCATCACGTGGAGAAGTAATCAATGAAGCTGATTTAATTGCTGCATTAGATGCAGGCCAGGTGGCTGCTGCAGGCTTAGATGTTTTTGCAAACGAGCCCAACGTAAACACCGCATTATTGCAACACAACAAAGTATCGCTTACACCGCACATCGGAGCTGCCACTATGGAGGCACAGGAACGCATAGGTGTTGAAATGGCGGAGAAGATTATTGGTTTCTTTAAGGATAAGTAATGAAATTTGAATCGTCATTGCGAGGGAGGAACGACCGAAGCAATCTTATAATAATGGAACAGATTCAATTAAGAGATTGCTTCACTGCGTTCGCAATGACGGAATAAAACATGGCAATTATTAAACCCTTCAAAGGAATTACACCCACAGCAACTAACGTTGCACAGGTAGTTACACGTCCATTTGATTTTTATTCAAAAGAACAACGCAGTGTTATACTGGACGAAAATCCCAATTCATTTCTTCACGTTATTGTTCCCGAGCATAACTCAGATATTAAGAGCGAGCCCAATTCAGCCGACCTTTTTCGTAAGAGCAAAGCAAGGTTCCGGACCTTTCTTGATAACAATACTTTAGTGCAGGACAGTGCCGAATCACTTTATGTATACACACAGGTAATCAACGGAATATCGCATACGGGAATTATAGGTTGTGCATCGGTTGAAGATTATAAGAACAATGTTATACGCAAGCACGAACATACCATTACAGAGCGCGAAGAGACGTTAAAAAATTACTTGCGTGTGTGCGACATCAATGCAGAGCCTGTTTGTATGACATACCGTCCTTCAGAGGAAATTGCTTCCTTAACAGAAGAAATAACAAAGCGCAAGCCTGATTTTAATTTTATTACTGCCGACACTATCCGCCATAAACTCTGGAAAATAAATGAGGCCGAAGAAGTAGAAAAAATAACCGCTGCTTTTGCAGCCATACCCGCTATTTATATTGCTGACGGGCATCACCGCTGCTCCTCTTCTGCCCTGCTTTCCGAAGAAATGAAAGCCGAAAATCCGAACCACACGGGGAATGAAGCTTATAATTATTTCATGTCCATCTATTTTCCGGATAACGAATTGCAGATATGCGAATTCAATCGCATTCTAAGAGATTTAAACGGACTGAGTATTGAACGATTTACTGAAAAGCTATCCGAGAACTTTAAAGTAAAAGCCACCGACAGCGAGGTGGTGAAACCCACAAAGGCCAAACACTTTGGTATGTACCTGGAACAAACCTGGTATGCATTAGAACTGCGCGATAAAACGCTGAATCAAAGCCATCCTGTTAAATCACTGGATGTTTCTATTCTTACCGAACTTATCCTTACCCCGGTTTTGGGTATTGCTGACCAACGCACCGACAAGCGCATAGGTTTTGTAAGCGGCACCAAGGGTGTGGAAGAACTGGTGCGCAAGGTTGACAGCGGAGCATGGAAAGTTGCTTTTACCCTTTTTCCTGTGCAGGGCGCAGAGTTTTACCGCATAGCCGATGGCGGCTATTTTATGCCTCCCAAAAGCACCTACATAGAGCCTAAGCTGCGCAGCGGGTTGGTGGTATATTCGCTGGAATTGTAGAAAGGTTATTCTTTCCAGAAATAATCTATTTATACTCCAGGTATTTATCGTTAACCGATTCCATTTTAAGAGAAAACAAATCCTTAATATAGTTCTGATAAACTTTCCAGGGGTGTTTGGAACCTTGCTTTGGCAGACTATCAAAGGCTCTGAGAACATATCCTGCATCAAAGTCGAGTAAGGGTTCTGATTTAAATTCAGTGCTATCAAAACGCGGAGTGCATACCGTGTAATTATTCTTCTCCATAAAGTTGAGCACCTTGGTAACAAACTGACAGCTTAAATCGCATTTCAATGTCCACGATGCGTTGGTATAACCAACCGTAATGGCAAAATTGGGAACATCACTAAACATAACTCCTCTGTAACAATGCGTTTTACCGGTATCGCCTAATTCACCATTAATATGCATAGACATACCACCGAGCAATTGCACTTTCAATCCTGTGGCGGTAACAATTATATCTGCCTCCAGTTCTTTACCTGAGGCCAGCAAAATTCCTTTGGGAGTAAATTGTTTTATTGTATCTGTAACAACCTCCACTTTGCCTTCTTTTATTGAGTGAAATAAATCTGCATCAGGAACAATGCACAAGCGTTGATCCCAGGGTTTATACTTAGGGTCAAAATTGCGGATGTCGTAATCTTTACCCAACTCCTTTTTAATGCCTTTTTGAATAAGCTTCCTTACGCCATCTGGCCATTTTCTGGAAGCATTGTAAAAACCGATGGAGAATAAAACATTCTTCCAGCGCGAAAGGCTATAAGCCAGTTTAGAAGGCAATACTTTACGAAGAAAATTAGCCACTTTATCTTCGCTTGGAAGGCTTACCACATAGGTTGGCGAGCGTTGGAGCATGGTTACTTTTTCGGCCTTTTTTGCCATCTCGGGAACCAATGTAACGGCTGTAGCACCACTACCTATGATTACTACTTTTTTATTGGCGTATTCAATGGAGGAATCCCATTTCTGGGGATGAATGATGGCGCCTTTAAATGTTTCGCTTCCCGGAAATTCAGGAGTGTATCCTTTATCGTAATCATAATAGCCGCTGCACATAAACAAAAACTTACAACGCAGTTGTTGCTCCTGCACCTTATCATTTCCGGCAATTTTCAATGTCCATAGTTTATCACTGTCGCTCCACGAAGCATCCACAACCTTATGGTTGAACTTTATTTTTTTGTCGATGCCAAATTTCTGAGCAGTATCTTTTATGTATTGCAGAATAGAAGGCCCATCAGCAATGGCTTTAGGATTTTCCCAGGGATTGAAGGGAAAACCAAGCGTATACATATCCGAATCGGAACGAATGCCGGGGTATTTAAATAAGTCCCATGTTCCGCCAATAGCTGAGCGTGCTTCCAATACTGCAAAACTTTTTCCTGAGCATGACGTTTGCAAATGATAGGCTGCACCAATTCCTGAAAGGCCTGCTCCTACTATTATAACATCGTATCCGTTGGTAGATTGATTATTCATGATTAACTATATTTTAGCTGCGATTCAGCTTTCTTTGAATTTCCTTGTTTACAATTCGGCCGCCAAGATAAGGGAACATTCGCACTGCAAAATCCAGCAGATGAGCTTCAGAGCCAATGAGTATTTTATTCTTCTTTTTCCGGATGCCATCCATAATAACCTTAGCTGCATAATCAGGACTTAGTTTTAAAAACTGAGTATGAAAGGTATCGTGGGTTTCTTTGTAGTCGAGTGAGTTTTTAGTTATGTTGGTATTGATACCACCCGGATGTACGCTGTGTATGGTAAGCCCCGTGTTTACATATTCCTGCATCAGACATTGGTTTAGACCGTGCACCGCAAATTTAGAGGCGCAATAAGCCGTTGACTTTGCAATACCGGTTAATCCGAAAATGCTGGACACATTTACCAGAGCCGCTTCAGGCCGCTCAATCAGGTGAGGAATAAACGCACGGCTGCCATACAGCACACCATAAAAATTGGTGTCCATTACTTTTTCAAACCAGTTTAAATCAAGGTCGTGAAAAGGATAATCGCCCAATCCAACTCCGGCATTGTTTACAACAATATCAATATGACCAAAGCGATTAACCGCAGCAGCAGCAAATGAAAACATAGCTTCTTTATCCGATACATCAAATGCCTGCTCCAGCACATCAGCTGCTGAAGCATTCAACATTTGAGAAGTTTCACGCAGGGATTCCTGGTTATAATCATTCAATGCCAGTTTGGCTCCCGCCTTTGCAAATGCCATGGCCAATGCTCTTCCTATGCCTGAACCTGCTCCGGTAATTACTACTACTTTGTCCTTAAAATCCTTCATGGTATTTGGTTTTGTTTAATTCTTGCGGGTATATTTTCTGTAAATTTATTTTTTTTACCCTTCATATCCTTTTATCAGGGTTAAATACTTGCTAATTTCACCGTCAGTAAAGAACAATCGTCAGCAGACAAATACCTGATAATTTTATACAACAGCTATGGTAACAACCGAACTAAAAAAAGCTCCTCAGGTAAGTTTATTCAAAACACTGACTACGCGTGATAATCAGTTTATGATGTTGTGCAATGCACCACAGACTTTTCCTGAACTATTTGCCATCAACTTTCCGCTGATGAGAGGGTTTGTTATTCATAATCCTGAATTGGTGCAACATGTTTTACAACAAAACTATACCAATTATGTAAAAGACAGAGGATACAAGGTATTGGGTTTATTATTGGGCAACGGATTGGTAACCAACGCTGATTCCAAAAGCTGGCGCAAACAAAGAACGTTGATGCAGCCCGCCTTTCACCGCGAGAGCCTGCAACGTATAAGTGAAGTGGTGGTTGAATCTACCGAACGGTTGCTTAAAAGCTGGAAAGAAAAGGAAGGAACCGAAATCAATTTTACCCGCGAAATGGCATGGCTTACCATTGACATTGTCTCAAAAGCCATGTTCACCACCGATGTAACGGATGCAGACATTCAGATGACCTGGCGCAACATCAACTACCTGAATGATGAAGGCAGCCGTTTGGCTAAAAATCCTTTCCATCTTCCCTGGAGTTTTCCGCTGCCGAAATATATAAAGGCTCGCAAATATATTGCCGAACTGGATAACCTTATTTACGGAATTATTACGAGAAGGAAACAGCAAAAAAATCCTCCACACGATTTGCTGCAACTATTGATGGAAGCCCGCTATGAAGATACCGGTGAAGGCATGACCGACCTGCAGATACGCGATGAGCTGATGACCATATTTGCGGCAGGACATGAAACTACAGTGAGCGCACTTTCGTGGACCTGGTATTTAATAAAACAACATGCCGCATGCGAAAAGGAATTGAAAGAGGAATCGCAAAAATTTGCTGGTGCACGCAACCCCGGGTTTTCTGACTTACCCCAATTGGATTATGGCAGACAGGTAATGAATGAGAGCATGCGGCTTTATCCTCCCGTGCCTATTGTTGGCCGCAATGCCGCAAACGATGATGTGGCATTTGGCTATCCTATTAAGGCAGGAAGCATTATCGGCATTAATATTACAGGGCTTCATCATCATCCAGCTTATTGGGAAGACCCGTTTGAATTTCGCCCGCAGCGTTTTAAAAATTTTGAATTGAAGGGCGACAACCGTTTTATTTTCATGCCCTTTGGCGCAGGACCCAGAATTTGTATCGGCAACAGCTTTGCCATGATGGAAATGCAATTGATTAATGCCATGCTTTCGGCCAGAACAGAAATGGAACTTATAAGCCATGATATTACACCCATACCCATGATTACCCTGAAACCGGGCGATGGGGTATTGATGCGGCTGGTGAAGGTGCATTAATGAAAATGTGCGTAAGCAGGGAGCGCTTAAGAACACACCCCGTCCTGCGGATTTATTACAGAGGCAAATCATTTAATTATAAACGGTAAAGATTGCTACTCAGCGTTTCTTTATCATTTTTATTGCACTCAATACGTAACTTGCGGCTGCAATAGAATCGCACAGCAAAATGAAAGATAAAGAAATTCAAAAATTCAAAGGCAATACTTTTTTTAGTAGCGGAAATGCAATGCGAAAAAATCCCTTGCAGTTTTTAATTAACCTGGATAAAACCAATCCCGACAGTGTTCATTTGAAATTTCTGCATCTGAATATTGTGCATATATCAGACCCTGAATTAATCCGTGATGTTCTTCAAACCAATCAAAAATACTACATAAAAAACCTGATGTACGTTCACCTGAAACTTTTGCTGGGCGAGGGCCTGGTTACAAGCGAAGGTCAATTGTGGAAACGTCAGCGGAAAATGATTCAACCCTCTTTTCATAAGCAACACATCAATAACCTTTTTGATGAAATGCTGAGTTGCACCAATGAAATGATAAAGGAATGGAAGGGGGAGGCACAGCAGGGAGGCAAAATTGATTTTGCACCTGAGATGATGAAAATCACCCTTCAGATTATTGCAAAAACAATGCTGAGTGCTGACTTTAAAACCGAAGCAAAATCAGTGGGAGTTTCATTAACGTATCTGCTGAAAGCCCTTGAAAAAAGGGTTTTGCGGGGGATTAACTTTCCCCTGTGGATGCCTACTCCGGCTAATAACGAGTTTAAAAACAAACGAAAAGTTCTGGATACACTTATTTATAAACTGATAAGTGACAGAAGAAAAACGGGGCATCAAAAAGGTGATTTACTGGACATGCTGATGGAGTCAAGATATGAGGACACCGGTGAAGCCATGCCCGATAATTTATTGCGCGATGAATTGATGACCATTTTTTTAGCAGGACATGAAACCACTGCCACCGCTTTAACATGGACGTTTTATCTGATTGCCAAACATCCCGAAGTTTACAAGAAATTAAAAAAAGAAGTAAAAGAAGTAGTGGG
>CAMAVO010000066.1 GCA_945861685.1 Chitinophaga pinensis
GCTGGTGCGCACCGGCAGGGCAGTAGTGCGCAGAAGCACACAAAATCTTGTTGAAATAGGGCAAGGGCTCACCGCATTAGAAATAGCAGCATTGGAAACACTGGTAGGCGAATTAGATGCATTGGTTGATGTGCAGCGTGATGCCGTTAAAGACCGCGATATAGCCGTGGACGAACGCATAAAAAAGGGAAATACCCTGTATGAAGAATTGGTGAAAATAGCTGAATACGGCAAAGCAGCATGGCTGAATGTTAACGAAAGTAAATACAACGATTATGTAATTACAGAAGTGTATAACAAACCTGCGCAGGTGCTGGAAGGTACAATAGGTATGGGAATGATTGTGAACCTTTCGGTAGCAGAAGTTCAGGCGATAACAGCACTAAGTGCAGAAGCCAGCGGCAACGATATGCAGATTTATTTCAGCATTAATCCAACCGACTATCCAAATGGTTTTCAGCAAACAATTGCTAACGGAGCAACGGGCGAGTTTGTGGCAGGAGCCATTGGTTTTGCAGAAGGTGCACGTGAGCGTCTGATGCTTTATAACCCCGGACCCAACACAGTTACTTATAAGGTGGTGGTGGAAGCGTAAGCAAAGTAATCGGTGTTCGGTAATCAGTAATCGGTAACCGAACACCGATTACCTCTTACCCCACCGGCAGCTTTACCGTAAAAACACTTCCGCGTTTCTCCGTTGATTCAACGGTTACTGAACCACCGTGCAGGCGCACAATTTTTTCAACCAATGAAAGTCCTATGCCATGTCCCTTGCGGTCGAGCACATTTTTACCGCGGTAAAAAGGGTCAAAAATATTTTTCAAATCTTCGGCAGGAATACCCACTCCTTTATCGCTGAAACGGATGACAATATTTTTTTCTTCTGCGCCAATATCCACCAAGCAACTGTGGTCGGGCGAGTATTTGCAGGCATTTTCGGTAAGGTTAAAAAAAGCAATTCTGAGCAAACGCTCATTGCCCTGAAACAGCAGACTGTCTTCGTTTTCAAGTTCCGCTTCAAACGAAATAGTAACCGTATATTCCGGAATGCTTGCAATCAGTTCGCTGCGCACTTCCAGCAATAAATCATCAATGCGTATTTCATTTTTAGGGTCAACTAAACCCACACCACTTACCTGTGCCAGCGAGAGCAAGCGGTTTGAAATAATGGTAAGGTGATTAATATCTTCCAACAGCGATTCCAGCGTTTTTATATACTCTTTTTTGTCGCGTGTTTTAAGCAACGCTACTTCCAGTTGCCCGCGAATAATTGATAGCGGATTGCGCAACTCATGTGAAGCATTGCCCACAAATGAGCGTTGAGCATTAAAGGCAGCCTCAATACGATCCAGCATTTTGTTAAACGTTCTGGCAAGTTGCGCAATTTCGTCCTGCCCGTTTCCTTCATCAACACGCGCATTCAGGTTGTTTACCGAAATGCTGCCCACCTCACTTACAACTTTTGAAATAGGTTTCAGCGCCCTTCCCGCATACGTCCATCCGAAAAAATAAACCGCAATAAGCATGATTATATAAACAGCAGCTAATGAAAATCCGAGAAAATTCAGTTTGCGCAAACCATAAATATCCTGTGCGGCTGCAAGAATAATGTAATCCTTATTTTCGAATTTATAGATCAATCCCAGCCACTCAAAATCATTTTGCCTGAAACGAATTTCTTTTTCTACTTTGATTTGCTTGAGGAGGTTTTCGGTAATCTTGAAATTATTATCATCGTCAGTAGAATAAATTTTTTCGGCCAAAGAATTAAAGATGATTACTTTTTCCTGAGGTAATGCCCCCCTCAGATTTCCGGCCATAAGCTTCAGCGTTGCCGCATCAACATTGTTGTTAGCTAAAAGCAAGTTGGCTGTTGCAATGGCTTTATCATTAAGCCGCAGATAAAAATCCCGTTCACGGAATTCGACAAAAAGAATATAAATAGTTATGCTTGCCACCAGCAAAACTGCAGCAACAATGCCTACAAACTGATAAGTAAGTTTATTACGTATTTGCATCAGGTTCGCGGAAAATATAACCCATGCCTATTTGTGTGTGAATAAATTTGGTGACGAAATCTTTGTCAATTTTCTTACGCAAAAAATTCACATAAACATCAATTACGTTGGTGCCCGTATCAAACTGTACATCCCAAACCGACTTTGCAATATCATGCCGGGTAACAACGCGCCCTTTGTTGCGGATTAAATATTCAAGCAACTGATATTCTTTGGTAGTAAGGCTTATTTTTTTCCCACCCCGAGAAACTGTTTTATCGTCTAAATTCAATTCCAGATCACCAACCACTAATTTATTGGTAGGTTGCATCATGTTGTTTTTGCGTTTAGCAATGGCATTTACACGTGCCACCAACTCAGCAAATTCAAAAGGCTTTACAAGGTAATCATCGGCACCCATATCAAAGCCGGTTACTTTATCAGAGGTGCTGCCGAGTGCAGTAAGCATTAAAATAGGCACGTTTGAAGTCTTACGTATTTCCTTTGCCAGCTCCAATCCGTTGATGTAGGGGATTATAATGTCAAGAATAATTATGTCGTAATCGCCCTTCAGTCCAAGCCTTTTGCCCATTTGTCCGTCATAGGCAACATCAACCTGATGCTGCTGTTCTTCTAATCCCTGTTTTAAAAATGCGGCTGCTTTTGGCTCGTCTTCAATAACTAAAATTTTCATTGTTGGCTTAATAGTGGTTTGTAAAATCCGTGCGAATTTCGGAAATCGTAATTAAAGGTAGATTAAATCATTGGATTTCATCATTTCATTCATCCAACTATCTTTGACCAAACTTTTATATTCTTTGGGCGAAATAAAAAAACAAGGACTTCAAAACACAGCAATAGTAAATATTGCAACGGTTATAGGTTTTGCAAGTACTCTTATCATACAACCCTATTTTCTTAAACCAGAAGAAATTGGTCTTACCCGCACACTTTATTCCTTAGCTACGCTTATAGCATCATTGGTGCCTATGGGCATGGGCAATGCGGTTTACAAATTTTTTCCTCAGTTTCGTAGCAACGAAAAAAAGCATTACGGCTTCTTTAGTTTCATGAGCCTGTATGTTGCTGCTGGTTTTATTATCGCAGCCTTGCTTGTCTTTGTTTTTCGCAGCACAATAGTTGATGCCTACTCCTTAAAATCACCACTTATCGGTGAGTTTTTCGATTACGTTTTTCCTTTTTCCTTTTTTCTTGCCTTTATTTCTGTATTCAGTATTTACAGCGCATCGCTTTTCAAATCATCGTTTCCGGCTTTTCTTACTGAAATAACTACCAAGCTTTTTCCTGTTGTAGCCATCTCCATCTATTACATGGGTTGGATTGACATCAATACGTTCGTGTTGATGTATGTTCTCTGTTTCGGTTTGATTTTTCTCATAATGATGATTTATATTTTCATTATTGATAAACCATTTGCTGCTATTGACCGCCATAAGTTTAACAATGCTAAAGTGAAAGAGATCCTGATTTACTCAGGCAGTTTTTCGTTTGCAGCATTGGCTTCACTGGGCTTGAAAAATTTAGATATTGCCCTCATAGGAATGTATGTTCCGCTTGCGTTGGCTGGTGTTTATGCTACGGTGGCAATTATTCCTGCTGTAATTGAAATGCCCTTGCATGCGCTGGAAAAAATTGCAGCTGCAAAAATATCTGATGCCTTTACGCACAATCGTATTGAGGAAGTAAAAAATATCTACTACCGTGCATCTAAGTATCTTTTTCTTGCCGGTGGTTTATTGTTTCTTGGAGTGAATTTGAATATTCACAAATTGCTTTGGTTGTTGCCTAGAGAAAAAGGTTTCTGGCAGGGCGAAACTGTTGTTTACATTGTGACTTTCGGAGCCTTGTTTAACATGGCAACCAGCGTAAATAATCCAATTCTATACAACTCAAAATATTATCGCTATGGTTTGGGAATGTTGGTTTTTCTTACAGTCGTTTCGTATATCAATTACAGCATTTTTATTCCGCTATGGGGCTTGGAAGGTGCAGCTTTTGCTACTGCTTTGTCAAGTATTTCCTATAACTTTTTAAAGTTCTTTTTCATCTGGAAAAAGATGGGATTGCAACCGTTTGATGTTAATTCACTGAAAACGTTTTTGTTGATTTGTACCTGTGGTTTACTGTGGTTCGTAAACATTGATTTAGGCAGTGCCACAGTAGAGATTATTGCGATGTCGGTTTTAGTTTCTCTGGTTTATTTAACAGGTGCCTATTACCTGAAAATTGTTCCCGAATTGTTCCAGGTGAAACACATTGCCGACATAAAAAAGCGGCTCGGTTTATAAACCGAGCCGCTTTACTCTGCTCCCTCTCCTTTGGAGAGGGTTGGGGTGAGGCTTTTTACTCTTTATATGGCAACCACGTCTGCGTTCTGTAAATAAACAAAACATAACCACGTACTTTCAGGTTTCCGCCTTCCAGCCATAGTTTGCAGTCATATACTGTTCCTTTTTTAGGATCCATAATTGTTCCGTCCTCCCATTCGCTGTCGTCTTTTTCCATGTCGCGGATAATTTCCATTCCAATTATTTTTTTGTCTTTGCGGTCGTCATCACATTTGTCGCAAACAGGGTCTTGGTCTTCGCTTGGGTCGCGGAACAGCTTAACAATCTTTCCATAAACCTTTCCGTTCTTTTCAAAAATTTCAACTACTGATTTTGGTTTGCCTGTTTCATCGTCAATGGATTTCCATTTCCCGACAATGGATTGTGCTGACACGGTTGTAGCACTGATTATGATTGCAATTAAGATGCTGAGTTGTTTCATTTGATTTTTGTTTGTTATTAGTTACTGGTTTGCAAATTTAAAAAGCTCTGTTAATTCCAAGCACCCATCTGAATTTTAAATATTCAGGTTCTACTGCTGGTGTATGATTTAAGAAGAATGGCATATCAAATCTTATGGTGAGTGGTTTTGCCATTTGTAAAGCGCCCCATTTCTTGATTACAAGAGCTGTGCCAAGTCCGGCATCCATTCTAAAATCGGCAAAATGCAGTTTGTTTCCCTGCTGATTGGAATTGATGATTCCAGCGTCAGCAAAGAGATAGGTTTTTATCTGAATGGTATTCATAATAAGTTTCGGACGGATTTTTAAAAAGCGGTCGAACTCAATTTCAAGGTTTACAGCAGCACCTGATGTTCCGCGATAAGTCATGGCGAGTTCGCCATTGTTCTTTTTGTAAGGAGCCAGATAGCCTGCATAGCCGCGAAGATTTAATCCACCACCTTGATGAAAATGATTAGTTGTCTCGCCATAATTTCCAGCCCATTCATAAGGAATAAATCCGCGTGAGCGGGTGTATTTGTTGTCCATCATTTCTTCCGGATTTGCTCCTGCTAAATACAAAGCTGATTCGGGTGCAACTCTGCGGCCTGTGCCGTATTGTACAAAAAAGCGTGTGTTGATGCCAAGTTTACTCAGCGAAAATTTGTTAACCACATTTAGCGAAACTTTAGTGAAACTGTAAGCGCTTCCCGGAGCAGGTGCTTTCATTTCAAGGTTCATGTTTCCGCCACCGTTGCTGTAACTGAAATTCCGTTTGATGCCGAAAGCAAAGGTGTTGTTGAGCTTTCCAATTCCCCATTCATTTGGATACATGAGGTATGCTTTGTCACTTTGGTCAGGACGTAGCATGGTTTTAAATTGAAAATAAAAAAGGTTCTTCATCAATTTATCCCATTTTTCTATCCCGAAATTTAAACCATACATTCCATCTAAGGCCTTTGCCTGCATAGTGAACCAGGCGTTCTTTCCTATCTTGTCTAAGTTGGTTTTGTAGTTGACAATAAATGACAACATATCGAAACCATTCAGTGCAACAGTGGAGTCGAACTTTGCCTGACCAAGTCCGGTATTGAACCAAACTGTTGCACCAAAAATGTGACGGTAATTCATGTGATTTCCGTTGATATGGATACCGATTTTTACGCCATCATAAGCATTATACCACAAATCGGGACGGGCTTTTACTTCATAGCTTCTCCAGTCCGGAGTATTGTAAACTTGTGAATCAAAAGCAAAATCAACAGGAGGTTTTTTGCTGTTGTCAAGCATATTTACGTCCGCGAGCCGTTTGCTTGGGTCAATTACTATGTCTTTTATTCCTTCAGGAACAATAACACGCGCTTCGTAAGTAGGATTCAGTTTTTCCCAGCCCAGCCACTTTGGTAAAACAGTGGCATCGGTTTTCTTCACAAACCAGTTATTGGGAATATGAAAATTCTGAACAACGCTGTCTTTTGATAAAACCTGAAAATCAATAGGCATCTGCATTTTTCCCGTGCGTTCAAATGTGATGATGTATTCGTTTTTCTCTTCTCCTTTTTTTACTGATTTAATTCCGTAGTCAATAGATTTAGTAGTTTCCATCCATTGGTCAAAAAACCAGTTCAGGTCAACTTTTGTAGAGTGAATAATGGAGTTTCGGAAATCTTCAAAATAAGGATGAGCCATTTTCCACTGACCAAAATAGTGTTGCATAGCGCTGAGAAATAATGAATCGCCCAACACGTACTGCAAATTATATAACATCGTAGCAGTTTTGTAATAAACGTGCCGATAGCCCCCTCCATGACCAAGCGCGCCCTCAAAATAATCGGAGTGCGTGTTCAATGGTTTGTCTTCACCTTTCACTGCATCAAACATGTAGCCATTGTAAACACTGCTGTTCATTATTTCTTCCGGCTTTTTAAATCGCTTGATGTATTTTGATTTTGGTTCTGTTTTTAACTCAAAATCACCATCTGTTTTCCGCAATGCCCAAGCGGTCAGAAATTGTGTGAACCCTTCATCCAATGCTGCACGGTAGGTTTCATTATTTCCCACTTGTCCGAAAAACCAGTTGTGTCCAATCTCGTGAGCAAATAAACCTCGAAAGTCAGGCTCCTGTCCACCATCAAGGGTAAGCATGGGATATTCCATTCCATCACGGGCATCAGCAACTACCATTTTGTGATAAACATACATGCCTATATCTTCTGAATAAATCTGAATGCATTTAGCAGCATATTCGGCAGCGGTTTGCCAGCGCGATGCATGAGGCTCCTGAACTACGGCAACGCAGGTTATTCCATTCCATGTGTATTCACCGATACGATAAGTAGGGTCGGCTGTAAAGGCGAAATCATGAACATTTTCTGCATGATATTTCCATGTTTTTTTCAAGGTGCTGTCATACGGTGTTATAACGGATGGTCTCTCATCCCATGGCTTGTCTTTGAAATTAGCAATGTCTAATTTTTTGCGAAGCTCTGCCGGCAAAACTTCATCACGGTTGAGTAAATTTCCTGTTGCCTCAACAACATAGTTATTCGCAAAAGTCAGCTCCACATCAAATCCCCCGAAATCCCCGTAAAATTCTTTCCCCAAATGTTGGTCGGTATCCCAGCCAAATTTGCGGTCATACACTGAAATGCGAGGATACCAATGCACTCCGTCAAAATGTTTATACCCGTAAGCGTTGAAGATTTTCATTCTTCGCCTCAGGCTTCCTGAATCGAAAAACGTTTTGAATTTTATATTGAAGGTGATGTTTTGCCCGGGTTTCAGTGGCTCCTTCAGATACACTTTCAGTATAGTGTTATCCAATTCTGTTTTCAGTTCCTTTCCATTGATTTCAATCAGTTCAACCAAGGTGCCTAATTCCATGCTTTCATAAGCTCCAAAGTAGGATTTTACACCATTATTAAGATTTACATTTTCGTTGTACGAGCCTTTTACAAAGGCATTCTGGTAAAGGTGAAAGAACACATAAGAAAGCGTGTCGGGTGAATTGTTCCAATAAGTCAGTTCTTCAAATCCATCAATAACATGGGACTTTTCATCCAACTCAGCTTTGATATTGTAATAAACATCTTGTTGCCAATATCCCGGAAAAGGCATTTTGTTTTTCCAGTAGTTAGGATTGTCTTTATTGCGATAAGTATTGGGCTTATTCAGCGGGTCGTATTTCTGGGCGAAACCGGAAAGTATAAATAGAAAAAACAGGATAGAGAGAATGCTTTTTTGCATGAACTATTTCTTAAAGGGCGCAAGTTAAAAAATACATTCAGCTTGGCTTAGAAAGGTTTTCTTCATTTGAATGTTTTGCATTGTGAATGCTTGCATTCAGTTCAAATCCAATCAACAGAATCATAGAGTTGAAACGTATCCAAAGTAAGACAATAATAAGCGCACCGATTGACCCATAGAGTTTATTGTACTGACTGAAATTATCAATAAAAAAAGAAAATCCAAGCGAAGTAACAATGATTAAAAGCGTTGCTATGGTTGAGCCAACTGAGAAGAAACGATAGCGGGTTTTGCGCGATGGGCCGAAATAATATAGAAAAGAAATAGCGAAAAATATCAGAGCAATAATAACTATCCATTGACTTGAAATAAGCAAATAGTATGTAAATGCCTCTTTAATAAAACCTCTTGCTTCAAAGAAATTCAATGTTTTTTCACCAAAAATAATGAGCAGAATTGCTATGAATGTCAACACCGAGAGTATAATCGTAATCATTATGGAATATGCACGCTGAATCAATGGCGGACGGGTTTCAACGGTGTGGTATGTTTTGTTGAAAGCATCCATCATGGCATGCACTCCATTGGTAGAGAAGTAAAGCGCCACAATAAATCCGATTGACAAAAGTCCTGAGCGTTGTTGCTTAATAATATCTTCCAGCGTTGACCGCGTGGCTTCATAAGCATCCTTAGGCAGAAGGTCGCTGAGCAGAATCATTAATTGATCCTGAAAGCCTTCAACTGGGATGTATGCGATTAGTGTGAAAATAAAAATTGCCGCAGGAAAAATGGCAAGAAAAAAATCAAAGGAAAGGGCAGAGGCACGTGTTTGAAGCGAACCTTTTCTTAATCCGTGGATGAAGAAATCTGCGGCATTGTAAACTGGAATTCCGTCAAAGCCAGGCAGAATAATTTTTTTTGTAAGGTTTAAAAACGTTACAACAGGCAGCCAATTAAGAAACTTATGTTGTAGCTTTTTTAACATCTTGCTTGGACAGATTATTTTGCCGCTTTTAAACTTAAATCCAGACTTTTTATATGATTCGTCAATGCACCAACCGAAATGTAATCAACTCCTGTTTCGGCATAAGAGAGGATATTGGTTTCATTGATACCGCCCGATGCTTCTGTTTCAAATTTGCCGTTAATAAGTTCAATGGCTTCTTTAAGTTTTTCAGGCGTGAAGTTGTCGAGCATGATACGCTGAATGCCGCCAACAGAAAGTATTTCCTTTACATCATCCAATGTGCGGGTTTCTACTTCAATCTTCAGGTTGAGATTTTTCTCTTTCAGATATTGATGTGTTTTTTCAATAGCTTTTGTTATTCCACCACAAAAATCAATGTGATTGTCTTTCAGCAAAATCATGTCGTATAAGCCAAAGCGATGATTTTCACCGCCACCGATTTTCACCGCCATTTTTTCTAGTTCACGCAATAGCGGAGTAGTTTTGCGTGTGTCCAAAAGTTTTGCTTTAGTGTGTTGGATAAGTTGGTTCAGCTTGTGAGTTGCAGTTGCAATTCCGCTCATGCGCTGCATGAAGTTCAGTACAAGGCGCTCGCTTTTGAGAATGCAAAGTTCAGAGCCCGAAACTTCCAGCACAATGTCGCCCGGATTTATTTCAGTTCCGTCATTTATGAAAACCTGAACCTGCAGGTTTTTATCTGCGTTTTGAAATATTTTCTTTGCGAGTTCAACACCAGCAATTATCCCCTTTTCCTTGACTAACAGTTTTGCTTTTCCTGTTTTGTTGTTGTCAATGCAGGCTAAAGAAGTGTGGTCGCCATCTCCAATATCTTCAGCAAATGCAGAGGCGATAATCTGATCAATAGTCATTTCCGTGAAAGAAATTTATTCGTCCTTGTCTTCAAAGCGCAACTGGTGAATTAAATAGCTGTCACCGCTTTTGCGCAAGAGATAATATGTTCTGTAAGATTTAGCAGATGTCAGATCTCCAATGGTATAAAGCGAGTTGTCCTGCGAGTTTCCCTGGTGCATTACTTTGTAGTCTTTCACAGGGTTTTTGGCAAAAAAATCCTTCACCATCATTTCAGCTTGTGCTTTGCTGTAAGTGCCTGATTTTTGACCAATCACCAGTTCAACATTGGGAGCAAAATACTTAGCAAGTTCTTTTGAATTACCCAATTTTATGGCAGCAGCAATGTTTTCGGAAACACCGGGAAACATGACTGCATAAGCAGAAGCGGTAAACAATAAGGCAACTAAAACAATAACTTTTTTCATTTCTTTAATTTGTGTTTCCTGCTGTTTCAAAAACCAAGCCAAATGAGTTTTTACAGGCAAAGGCAAATGTAGTTAATTTATCTTTGCTCAAAATCAGGAATACATGAAGATAAAGCTATTGGTTGTAGGGCAAACAAATATGAAATTTGTAGAGGCAGGTTCGTCTGAATTTTTTACGCGTTTAAAACATTACACTGATTTTGAAATGCTGGTGATTGCTCCACCTAAAAACGCAGCAAAATTAGAGGTTGCCGAGCTGAAGAATAAAGAGGCTGAAAATATTCTGGCTAAAATTCAGTCCTCTGATTTTGTGGTTTTATTAGACGAAAAAGGATCTGAATATTCTTCCGTTGAGTTTTCTGCTTTTCTGCAAAAGCGAATGAACAGTGGAGTTAAAAATTTAGTCTTTGTTGTTGGCGGTGCTTTTGGTTTTTCGGAGAAAATGTATGAGCGAGGCAACTCAAAATTAGCACTTTCAAAAATGACATTTTCACATCAACTGATACGATTGATTTTTGCGGAGCAGCTTTACAGGGCGTTCACTATTCTCAGGAATGAGAAGTATCACAACGAGTAACTGCTAGGCGCTTAATCTATTGTAAACCGCCAAATACTTTTTTACTCCTTCTTCCAGGGAATAATATTTTTCAGCGGCAGCGCGAAGTTTTTCGGGAGGAGTTTGTAAAAGTGAATCGATTTGTGAAATCATTTTATCGTATTCTGAATCTTCAAATTTATCAGCCAACAAACCCGATTGCGTGTCGCGGACAATGCGGTCCACATCTCCAACTCCGGAGTTGCACACAACAGGAATTCCCATACCCAGAATTTCACCGTGTTTGGTTGGCGATGAACCTTTTTTGGAAAACAAAGGCTGAATAAAAAACATAGAAAATTTACTGATGAGAATAAAATAAGGAACTTCTTTGCGCAATGCTTTGCGGATAATGAATCTATCCTTGGGGATGTTTAGTTTCTCTGCTCGGTCAAGTATTTCAGATGGGTTGTCGCCTGTGATGAAGAGAAATTTTGCTTCCGGCTTTTTCAGCAATAGTCGTTTAAAGAAACCGAGCATCTCATCGGGCAAATACCACGTGCCCACTGAACCGAGGTATGAAACCACAAAATCATTTTCTGTAATTCCAAGTTCAGCTTTGTATTTTGATAATTCATTTTGTTGAATGTTGGCTCTTGAAAAATGTTCCAGATCGGCACAACATGGAATTACTTCCACGGGCACAGGTTGATTTTCCAGGTGTTTCCACGAGTATATGATTTCTTTTCCTGCTTCGGTCAGGCTGATGGTGTGGTCGGCATTCTCTAAGAAATCTTGTTCTTTCTTTTTGAAATACAGGTAAACACGGTTAAAGATTGGATTGCTTCTGTCCCATAATCCGCCATCCACGCGCTCATCGGCAAAGAAGGCACGCATATCAAAAATGAATTTGATACCATATTTATTTTTCAGAAACTCGCCCACCAATGAAGTGATGTAGCTGCGGCAGTGCACAATTTTAAAGTTCTTCTGTTTGTGAAGTTCTTCTGCTTTTTTTCTCAATTGGTAAACATCCCAAAGAGTTGATAACACAGGTGGTTTTGAAGTATAAGAAAGCGGTTGCCAGTCTATTCCTAATTCTTTTATTTGTTCTCCAATTTGCTTTCCGGAAAATTCGAACTTCTCTTTTTTCTCAAAACTGACCAGCGTAATGGAGTAACCTGCTTTTGTAAGTCCTGCCAGATAAGGTAATACCTGCGACTGCCCGAGGGGGTCAGTCATGCCGTCATAAGAAAGATAAAGTACTTCCGTTTTCACAGGTGTCAAAATTATTTAAATAATCTGCCACAGATGTTTTATTTTGCACTCAAATAGTAAAAAATATGGGAGACATAAAATTCGGAACCGATGGCTGGCGTGCCATTATTGCCAAAGAATTTACGGTTGATAATGTGGCGCGTGTCGCGCAGGCAACAGCATCTTGGCTTATTGCTACTAATAAAAATAAAGCGGTGGTTATCGGTCACGACTGCCGCTTTGCAGGTGAACTGTTTGCCGAAACTACGGCAAAGGTGATGGCCTTAAACGGCATTAAAGTTTTTCTTGCTAAAGGCTTTGTTTCTACTCCAATGGTTTCGCTGGGCGCTTTGAAATACAATGCAGGAGTGGGCGTAATTATTACGGCAAGTCACAATCCCTCTGCTTACAATGGTTTTAAGCTGAAAGGTAGTTATGGTGGCCCGATGCTGGAAGAGGATGTGGCTGAAGTGGAGAAATACATTCCTGAAAAAAATACAATTGATTTAGATAGCGTTAGTCTTGAACGTCTTGTTAGTAATGGACAACTAGAATACGTTGCTTTGGAATCATTGTATTGTGAAACGCTTGAAAAAAGCTTCGACATCAAGGCAATACAAAACTCAAAGTTTAATCTGGCTTACGATGCCATGTATGGCTCCGGACAGAATGTTATAAAACGTTTGCTGCCCGATATTACTTTGCTGCATTGTGAAGAAGATCCTTTGTTCGGTGGTATTCCGCCTGAGCCTATTCATCGTAACCTGCAAGAGTTTTCAAAGTTGCTGAAACAAGCCGGTAACATTCATTGCGGATTGGTTACGGATGGTGATGCAGACCGAATCGGGTTGTATGATGGCGAAGGAAATTTTGTGGATTCGCATCATATCTTGCTTCTGCTTATTCATTATCTGCACAAGTATAAAGGCATGACTGGCAAGGTTTGCACAGGTTTTTCTTCTTCTGTAAAGATTGGAGCACTTTGCAAACATTACGGGCTGGAATTAGAGATTGTGAAAATAGGGTTCAAACATATTTGCGGCATTATGCTGAAAGAAGATGTGCTTGTTGGCGGTGAAGAAAGTGGTGGTATTGCCGTAAAAGGGCACATTCCTGAGCGTGATGGAATCTGGAACGGTATGTTGATTTTTGAGGCAATGGAGAAAACCGGGAAAACCCTGAGAGAGTTGATTGACGAGATTTATGCTATCACCGGTTCTTTTGCGTTTGAGCGTGTTGATTTATCCATTCCCGAAACCTTGAAACAACAAATCATTGCTGATTGCAAAAGCAATAAATATTCGTCATTTGGGAAATACAAGGTTGAAAGAGTAGAAACCCTTGATGGCTTTAAATACTATTTTAATGAAAGTGAGTGGCTGATGATTCGTCCTTCGGGAACGGAGCCTGTGCTGAGGACTTACGCAGAGTCTCACACTAAGGAAGAAGCATTGGAGATATTACGCTCGGCAAGAGAAGTGCTCGGCATCAACTGAGGTTTATTGATGAACAGGTGGAACAC
>CAMAVO010000067.1 GCA_945861685.1 Chitinophaga pinensis
CAGCAGTGCAGGCTGTGAAGCCGAACGCCTCTCCTACACCTATAATGTAAATGCTGCCAGTGCACTTTTCACTTATCAATATGCAGTAGTTCTGGAAGATCCCGGTCATTCAGTTGCTGACCAGCCACGTTTCGAAATCAGGGTTTTAAATTCAAACGGACAATTAATCAGTCAGCAATGTGGTTATTATGCTGTTACATCTGCTGCAAATATTCAGGGTTTCCGAAACTGCGGTGGGGTGCGCTACCGTGCATGGACTCCTGTTGGAATTGACCTGTCTGCTTTTATAGGGCAAAACATTACTATTGAATTTTCAACAGGCGATTGTGGCTTATGCGGTCACTTTGGCTATGCCTATATTGTTGCTGAATGCAATCCTCTGGAACTGGCAGTGGATTATTGTCCTGCCAACAGTAACATAGCCACACTCACTGCGCCAAGCGGCTTCAGCTATCAGTGGAACACAGGAGCAACTTCACAAAGCATACAGGTTACCAACCCCATTAATGGCGCGCAGTATTCATGTCTTTTAACAGCAGTTACCGGGTGTCAGGTTAACGTTTCAGCAAATATTGCTGCTACAGCAATTAATACAGACTTTACAAATACTATTGCCTGTCCGGGAGGTCAAATTCAATTTACAGATATCACCAATTCAAACATAGGAACTGTAGTTTCGTGGGATTGGAATTTTGGTGATGGTACTACTTCTGTATTGCAAAACCCCACACACACCTACGTTAACAGCGGAATTTACAGCGTAACACTTACTACAGTTACTTCCAATAACTGCGAAGGAACAATTACAAAACCTGTTGATATTAATCCTTATCCGGTAGCCAACTTTGCAGCACCACCTGTTTGCGAATCATTTCCTGTGAATTTTGCCAACGGAACACTTTTCCCTAATACCATTGGCGCATGGAGTTGGGATTTTGGTGATGGTTCGCAACTCAATACCGCCAACTGGGATGCACAGCACAGCTACCCTGCCGGTAATTACAATGCAACACTTATCTGCTTCTCGCAAAACTTAGCCTGCACCGATACTTTTACAGCACCGATTGTAGTTTCACCCTTGCCAACAGCAGATTTTACATTTACGGATGTATGTCACGGAAACCCTGTGGGTTTTACCAACACTTCGCAAGGCACCATCAGTAATTCCACATGGGATTTTGGTGATAATTCCATACCGCTTTACATCAATTCGCCATCGCATATTTTTATTGCTTCGGGAAATTATAACACTACGCTTACGGTTACCAACACTGACGGATGCGTTGATTCCATAACACAAGTTGTTACCGTTACTGCACAACCTCAAACACAGTTTAGCTACAATAATGCCTGCGAAGGAAAAATGGTGAATTTTACCAATCAAAGCACCATTTCACCTCCGTTTGCTATTAACGAATGGGAATGGGATTTTGGTGATGCAAGCCCTGTAAACACTACCGACTGGGAACCTCAGCATGTTTACGCCACTGCAGGAACCTATTACATACGACTGATTTCATGGTCTGACAATCTGATTTGTTCTGATACGCTGATTGATTCTGTTTATGTGTATCCGCAGCCTCAGGTTGACTTTTCATTTTCCAATGTGTGTCTTAACGTAGCAATGGAATTAACCAACCTATCGCAGGGAGAAATTACTGACTGGGACTGGAATTTTGGTGACGGAAGTGCACACAATTTCAACATGAACATTAGCCACTCGTATTCTACTCCGGGCAATTATGATGTTACACTTGGGGCAACCACCATTTACGGATGCATAGATTCTTTAACCCAAACTGTTACCATTTATTCTCAGCCTGAAGCGGCTTTCAGTTCAGCAAATGTGTGCCATGGCACTACTACAGACTTTACAGATTTATCAACTACGCCTGTGCCCGGAACAATTATAGGCTGGCAATGGAATTTTGCTGATGCAACGCCATTTGATAATAATGCCTCTACTACACACCAATATGCAAACCCCGGAAATTACAATGTGGTGCACACCGTAGTTTCAAGCGATGGCTGCGTTGACTCAATTGTTCAAACCATCGTTGTTCATCCGAACCCTGTTGTTGATTTTATTGGTGAACCCGAAGAAGGTTGCTCTCCTTTGCTTGTGGAGTTTCAAGATTTATCGGGAATACTTACCGGGTTAACTACAGAATGGGACTGGAATTTTGGTGATGTAGGTTCTTCTTCGCAGCAAAATCCAACATATATCTTTATCAATTATTCAACTACTGTACCTGCTGTTTTTGATGTTTCACTGAGAGTAAGTTCTGATCAGGGTTGCGAAACAACCGTTCGCAAAGAGAATTACATTACCGTTTTCCCTATACCGAAAGCAGGCTTCACCTTCACGCCACAGGTTACAACGGTTATCTATCCGCAGGTTGAGTTTACTGATTTATCGCAGGAGGCAACGCAGTGGAGCTGGAACTTTGGTGATAATCAGGTGGACAATACTTCCAATTTCCAGAACCCGGTTTACAATTATACAGACACGGGAGTATTTACCATAACACAGGTTGTTTACAACGACTACCGCTGCTCAGACACCATGCGTTCTGAAGTGATTATTAATCCTGATGTGGTGATTTATATACCCAACGCATTCAGCCCGAATGCTAATGGCGTGAATGACCGCTTTGCCATTAACGGCATAGGAATAACAGCTATGCAAATGCGCATTTACGACCGCTGGGGCGAGCTTCTTTACTATACCGAAGACATTGAAAGCGGATGGGACGGCACTATTCAACGTAACGGAGAAAAAGCCAAACAGGATATGTATGTGTACACCGTTAACGCTTTTGATCTGGTGAAAGCCGAGCATAAATTTTACGGCTACGTGATGTTGTTACGTTAGTTTTTTTCACCGCAGAGACGCTAAGGCGCAAAGAACAGAAACACTAAAATGCAAAGAGTACGGTTCATTCTATCAGCACTATTCTTTTCACTCACTGCTTCCGCGCAATTAGTAACCGATAATACCTACACCCCCGACCAGCTTGTTGATGTAATTGTTGCTGACGGAATTGTAGTGAGCAACGTTATTATGAACTGCCCGCAAATTGCCAACGCTTATTTTGACGGCACCGCCACCAACATCGGCATGACCACCGGCATATTGCTTACCAGCGGTGATGCTGCCATGGCCAACGGACCCAACAACAATGCAGGCGCTGGAAGCTGCAACAGCTCACAGGGTGATCCTTCGGTTTCGGCTATTTCGGGAAACAGCACCAGCTACGATGCCTGCATTCTGGAGTTTGACATTGTGCCTACCTGCACACCACTTACCTTTTCTTATATCTTCGGGTCTGAAGAATATCCCGAATACATTAACCGTGAGTTTGCCGATGGCATGGTGATTATGATAAGCGGTCCGGGCATTGCGGGCACACAAAACCTGGCGGTGGTAAACGGCAACACACCCGTAAACATTCAGAATATAAACCAGAACAATAACAGCGGACTGTATAACGGCAACAACGGTGGCGCCAGTATTCAATACGATGGCTTTACCGATGTGCTTACTGCAAGCGCTGATGTGCTGCCCTGCTCACAATATCACATAAAAATTGCGGTTGCCGATATTATTGATTGCATTTTTGATGCAGGCGTTTTTATTGCCGAAAACAGTATGGACTGCGGGGTTAACAATGCCGTTGTTACCGATGCCATACAAACCGGAGTAAACCCTATTGAAGGCTGTAAAACCATTTCGGTTGACTTTTGCAGACAAGGCAGTACTGCCGCTCCTTTTGATGTAAACCTTACGTTTGGCGGCACTGCCGTAAACGGTGTGGACTATGTAAACATTCCTTCCACCGTTACCATTCCTGCAGGGCAACAATGTATTACCGTGGTTATTGACCCCATTAATGACGGACAAAATGAACCCATAGAAACGATGCAACTGATTTATGAAATTATTTCGGGGGCCTGTTCGTTGTTAGATACCATTGACATTGACATCTGGAATGACCAGGGGCTTGTTGCTTCGTTCTTTAATAACGATGTATGTTTGAATAACACTACATTCTTTAACAACACAACGGTTATCAATCCGCCTGCTACGGTCAGCAATTTTCAATGGGATTTTGGCGACCTTATTAATACCAGCACCGCCTACAACCCTTCTAACATTTACGCCACTGCAGGAACGTTTGATGTGATGATGATTGCCACCAGCAACAGCGGTTGTATCGACACGGTTATACAACAGGTGAATGTGTACGACTACCCTACCGCATCCTTTACGTTTACCAATACCTGCCTGAATACCGAAGCCATTTTTACCAATACTTCGGTGGATGGCAGCAACGATACCATAGGAACAATTGTGTGGAATTTTGGTGACGGCATCAGTTCTTCGGACTGGGATGGCACGCATTATTATTCGCTGCCCAACTCCTACCCTGTTGTGCTGGAAGTATTCAATTCCATTATGGGGTGCTCGAGTCAGTTTCGTGATACGATTGATATTTTTCCTTCGGTAGAGGTGGACTTTGTTGCAGCCAATGTTTGTTTTCCTAACCCGATTGATTTTATTAACCAGAGCGTTGGGGGTGCCCAATGGGAATGGGATTTTGGTGATGCCAGTCCGTTTGACAACACGCAAAACCCCACCTATACCTACGCCACTGCCGATACCTTTGATGTGCGACTTGTGGGCATTACGCCTGACGGCTGCAACGATACCATTATTAACACCGTGTATGTTTTTGATGCGCCCGTGGCGCAGTTCAGCACCTTTGATACATGCGCCAATGCCTCGGCCATTTTCACCAATACTTCATTAGACCCTACCATGGGAACACTGGATGCATGGTACTGGACCTTCAGTGATAACACAACTTCCAGCGCATTCTCGCCCCTGCACAATTTTCCTGCAGCGGGTATTTATGATGTGATGCTGATTGCGTATTCCAGCAACCTGAGTTGTGCCGACACTGCTTTGGGAACTATTGAAATGTTCCCGGTGCCTGTGGCTGATTTTACGGTGCAGAGCGTTTGTCATCTGCTGGATGTGGTTCCTGTAAACCTTTCTACGGGCAGCATTAATACGCACGAGTGGAATTTTGGCGACAACACCGCCATTGATTTTAGTGTTGACCCCACGCACCTGTATGCAGCAACCGGACAATATGCTATTCAGCTATTGGTTAGCAGTGTGGAGGGCTGCCGCGATTCGGTTACGGTTCCCGTTTCGGTGTATGAGTTGCCGGTGGCGCAGTTTACCGTTGCGCCTGTGTGCGATGGCTTTCCGGCTTCGTTTCAAAATACGAGCAGCATTGGTTTTCCTGAAAATATTGTAACCTGGGAATGGACTTATGGCGATGGAACGCTTCCCGAAACGGCTGTAAATGCCAACCATGTTTACCCTACTGATGGCGACTGGGATGCCGAGCTGCTGGTGGTTTCGGGGCACGGCTGCCGCGATTCAATGACACAGACGGTTACCATTTATCCGGTGCCGGTTCCTGATTTTTCACTGGACACACTGGCGGGCTGTCAGCCGCTGTGCGTTAATTTCCGCGACCTTACTACCATCAACAGCGGTAACATTGTGCAGTGGGACTGGAATCTGGGCGACCTTACTCTTAGCACGGTGCAAAATCCGCAGCACTGCTATTACAACGATGATAATTTTACTTCCAAGCTTATTGATATTTCGCTGGAGGTATTCAGCGAGTATGGCTGCAAAAGTGATACGGTGTTTGATGAGGTGATTGAGGTGTATCCTATTCCGCTTGCCGAGTTTACGTTTACGCCCAACGAAACCTCGCTGCTTAATCCGCAGATTAAGTTTACCGATGCCAGTATTAACCCCGTTGTATGGCACTGGGATTTTGGCGAGCCGCTGATTGATACCGACACTTCGGATGTGCCCAACCCGGTTTATGATTACCGCGATTTCGGAAATATGTTTGCCTCCCTTATAGTCTGGAACAGCTATGGCTGCAGTGATACGGTTACGCACACCGTTATTATTAAACCCGACTTTGTGATGTATGCTCCCGGTGCTTTTACTCCAAATGGTGACGGGCTGAACGATGTTTTTAAACCCGAAGGCTTAGGCGCAGGCACACTGGAATGGTTTGTTTTCGACCGCTGGGGTGCCAAGCTTTTTACGGGCATCGATACCATTACCGGCTGGGACGGGACAGTGCGCAGCACCGGACGCGATGCCCCGCAGGGTGTTTATGTTTATCACATCCGCGCCATTGACTTAACAGGCGATGAGCACGCGATGACGGGGAAGATGGTGCTGGTGAGGAAGCTGGAGGAGTAGGTAAAGTGAAGAATTAAGAAGACTGTAAATAAAAAGGGCTCATTCCGCTTGTTAGGGAATGAGCCCTTTTTTTGCAACCCTGCACGGCAAAGCCACCCATGCATTTGATTATTTTGTCATTTATGGTCTGATTTGCGCTATTTTCGGCAAAAATTTTCTCCTTATGCGCTTTTCCTTTTCTATTGCTTTTTGTCTATTCTCTTCTTTTTTTATTTCCGCACAAACCATCAACACCCAAAACATTGAAATTGTGCGCGACAGTTTTGGAGTGCCGCATATTTTTGGTAAAACAGATGCTGAAGCGGCTTTTGGTCTGGCATGGGCAACAGCCGAAGATGATAGCAGCAACTCACAATATTTACTGAGCGCCATAAAAGGTTTGCTTGGCAAACGATTAGGAATGGAAGGCGCTAAAATAGATTTTGCTGTTCAGTTTCTGGGAACATCAAGCTATGTGGAAGAACATTACGAGAAAGAAATACCCGATGATTTTAAGCGCGTACTGGAAGGCTATGCAGCGGGCGCGAATGCCTATTTAACCAAGCATCCCGAAAAGTTGTGGGATAAAAAATTACTGCCTATTCGTCCGCAGGATATTGTGCAGGGCTACATGCTGGGCATGGCGCTGATGGGCGGTGTACAGGGCACAGTAACCAAAATGGTGGATGGCCGCATCATCAAAGATATGCCTAAACCCGAAGACGGAATTGGCTCTAATGCTTTTGCTTTTAACTCTACTAAAACAGAAACCGGAAATACCTTTCTGGCGGTGAATGCGCATCAGCCCATTGAGGGTTTGCTCTCGTGGTACGAGGCGCATGTGTGCAGCGAAGAGGGCTGGAATATTGTAGGTGCATTGTTTCATGGCTCGGCAACCATTTTTCTGGGTACCAACGAAAACTTAGGATGGGGACACACTACCGGACAACTGGATGAGATTGATGTTTACAAATTAAACATGCACCCGAAGAAAAAGAACCTGTATAAGTTTGATGGCGAATGGAAAAAATTAGAAACACATCACGCGAAACTGATTGTGGCATTGGGCAAAAAGAAAAACTTCAAACTGCATGTGCGCAAAAAATACTGGACCAGTGTGTATGGCCCCACCATGAAAAACGATAACGGAGTTTTCTCGCTGCGCATGCCGGCATTGCTGGAATTAAAGCCATCGGTGCAATGGTTTCGCATGAACAAGGCGCGCAATTTTACCGAGTTCAAAAAAGCATTGGATGTTCAGGGCTTATCGCGCCAGAACATTACCTACGCAGATAAAAACGATACCATCTTTTTTATCGCTAACGGTTTAATACCCCACCGCGACAGGCATTACAACTGGAAAAAAGTTTTGCCGGGCGATACTTCAGCAACGCTGTGGGATAAAAAATATTTGCCGATTGATAGTCTTGCTCATTTTCTGAATCCTGATTGCGGTTATGTATTCAACACCAACAATGCAGGTTATGAAGCTACCTGCGATGATGGCAATTGTACGCTTCCGCAATTCAATTCGGGTATTGGATATTATGAAACTTACAATAACCGCAGTCTGCGTTTTGAAGAAATCATGAATGAGAAATACGCCAACTCAACGTTAAGTTTTCAGAATTTTAAAGATTTGAAATACGACCACACCTTCCCAAAACGTGTAACTTTTAAAGGAGATTTCTGGATGGATAAATTCTTTCAGCTGGATACGGCAAAGTATCCCGACATAGCTGATGCCATTATCAGAATTAAAAAATTTGACCGCACAGCCGATACGCTTGACCGCAATTTTCCGGTTTTTCTTTTTGCTATTTACCGGTTGTTACAAGGCCCGGGCGAACGCAGACAAGGAGTTGAGGAAGATGACACCAAAATGGAAGAGTTAATGGTTGCCTGTGTGCGTGAATCAAAAGAACATTTAATCAAACACTTTGGAACGATTGATGTACCGCTTGGCAAAGTGCAGGTGCTGGAACGTGCCGGAAAATTTTACGGAGTAAACGGAGGACCTGATGCCATACGTGCTGTGTTCGGAGATATTTTACCCGATGGGCGTATCCGCATGAAGGCGGGTGACGGTTATGTGCAGCTGGTGCAGTTTACAAAAGAAGGACCGCAGATAGAATCCATCAATGCTTTTGGTGCATCGAGTATGCCGGGCAGCAAACATTATACTGATCAGATGCCTTTATTCTCGGAACACCGCATGAAAAAAATGTCGCTTAAAAAAGAGGATGTTTATAAAAGTGCTGAACGGATTTACCATCCGGAATAAACGGCTACATCATTTTAAGCCCGGTCCATAAACAATATAATGGACAATAAATTCGGTTTTGGTTTGTTTAAAAGCAACAACCCAATCTGTAATGGCAATGCATCGGAGATTACGTGCTGCAAGTGAATCGTTAAAGCAACGGGCATACTTAAAGTCGGGCAAAACAAATTCGGTGATCCTGTCAATAAATTCTTCGGCAAACTTAATCCCACTGCCGGGGCCATCCTGCTCTTCCACCTTTTTTGAAATTTCAAAAAGCGCTTCTTCCGCCTCCGGCTTAAAAAGAACGTTCATCTTATATTGCTTTTTATAAAGCGTGATTTTAAATCAAGCTTTGTCTGGGTAGCAGATTTTGTTTTACGTGCTTTAGTTCTTTCAAGGTATTCGCTCAGCTCATCCTCTGTAAATTTTCTGCCGATACCCAGAGCAGCATTTTTTGTTGTAAGCGGTTTCATGCTCGTTTGAAATTCTAATTCGGCTTAATCGCTCTCACTCTCTTCAACGGATTAATGTTGTTAAAATTAATTGTGAAGCGGATGCGTTGCCAGTAGTTTTTAGTCATCAGGTCAAGGTTATCATTAATATCAGACGAGCTGAGCAAAGGAAAATAAACCTCAAACACATTAGGCACCACCGGCACCGAAAGTCCTGCATTAAACATCAGAAACTTTGAACCCGGATAGGCATTCTTCGCATCTTTATACGTTCCGAAATCGGCATAAATATTCAGCGGAATTTTTTTGTGAATAGAGGTTTTCAAATTCAAAGCAATCAGCCAGTCCGATGTTTGTCCAACAGAAGTTGGCACTTTAAAATTTCCATCTGTTTCGGTAAACTGTTGCGAGAAAACACCTTTTGAATCTGTTCTTCCCAGGAAGGTATCGTCAAACAGATAATCCTGAAAACCCCGCTGCCCCGCCATACGGAAGCGGTACGGACCTGTATTGTTTTTGATAAAAAACTGTCCGGCAAACAAGCGGATGTCAAAGCCTTTGTTCTTTCCTTTAAAGCTGATGCGGTATTTTGCTTCAATGGAAGCTTTCACAAAACCTCTGCCCTGCTGCACATTAATTTTTCCTGACCAAGGATTTATTTTGCGGCTGTCCACAAACGTTTGCATGTAATCGTTTACATAATAATAGGAAGCTGTACCCACATAGCCATTTTCTACAGCATCAAACGTTGGTATTTCTTTTGAAACGCTGATATGGCGGAAGCGGAAACTCTGTGTGATGGAACTGCGCGGGTCTTTCTTAATACTGAAACTGATCTCGGGTTTTAATGTTTTAAAATTCAGGTAACCTACATCGGGACGGTAGAAATATCCGTAACGCTGACCCGAAACACCTATCCTCAACTCCTGCAAAAACGAGCCCGCAGGTCGGAAAGTATAACCTACATTATAGTAGCCCGCAAAATCATTGTTACCTGTTCCATATAATGGCATAAGGGTATAATCCAATTTATTGGCGGGGAAAAAGCTGTTGTAGAAAACGGCTCCCAGCAAAGTCTTATTGTAATTGTTCCAACCAATAACGGGCGACCAGAATAATTGTGTGCGGTCAGCACGTTCGAGCGTTCCAAGGAATTTAATCTGCAAAGGTTCAACCGTTCTCATCAAACCTTTTGTGCGGATAGTATTATTGTTCTTATCAATCTCAGGGGCATGCTCGTTAATGATAAACTTATCGTAATTGCCTTCCGGAAATTCCAATGTGCGTGAATCGGTGAAGCCATCAAACCATTCGGTCTTCATCAGCGAGTCCTTATTATAGGCAGTGATGGAAACCGGGCCGGCAATCTTACCGCAGTTGTGCACTTTCAGTTTCCATGTTTTGCGCTCCTCATCTTTTTTAACGGAGCAAACGGTGTAGTCTAATTTTTTGGAAGTGTTTACCATGTCATCAAAAAACCAGTCTAGTTTTCCGCCACGCTCTTCTGCTACTTTTTTGAAATCTTCGGGCTGCGGATGTTTGAATTTCCATTGGTCAAAATAGTTATGCATAATGGCATCCATTTTTTCTTCACCCAAATAACCCATCAGGTAATCCATAACAAGTGCCGTTTTCATATACACAATGGTTCCGTAATTTATTTTCATGTACTGCGCTGAATGCAGTTCAACCGGCTGGTCAAGATTATGACGAGCAGAAAAAAGATAGCCCAATTCACCCATCATCTCTTGCGGAAATTTATCTGCACCCAAAAATTTTGAAATAGGTGCAGGAAGATTGCCACCGAGCACATCGGCAAAAGTGCCGCTCGGGTATTTATTTTCCATGTAACGTGCTTCAATAAAAGAATTAAATCCTTCATCCAACCAAGGATGAACACGCTCATTGCTTCCCAGAATTCCATAGAACCAGTTGTGACCCACCTCGTGCATAATGGTTTGCTCCAGCGTTCTTTTATCGCCCGAACTTCCGATAACCGTAATGTTGGGATACTCCATTCCTCCGCCTGCGCTAAGTGCACCGTCAACTGCGGTAACATGATTATAAGGATACTCGCCCACTTTCTGTGAATAGAATAAGGTAGCATCATTCAGATATTCAATTGAATTCGCCCACAGGTCTGCTTCACCATCTGTAAACATAGCCCATGTAGTTACCTTGCGTTTTGATTCGGGCATTTCCACTTCTCCTTTCAACACATTGTAGCGCTTGTCGGCAAACCATGCAAAGTCATGCACCTTGCTCTGCTTGAAACGCAATGTTTTCATTTCTTCTGATGATTTAGGGAATGTTTTTCCGTCACCAAACGAAGTTTTGTTTTTGGTTTGCTCGGCAATTTCGTTCAGCCATTTGAGTTCGGCTTCACCATCCACCATGTCGCCTGTTGCACCCAACACATAATTTTTAGGCAGTGTAATGCTCACATCAAAACTTCCGAACTCTGAATAAAACTCTCCCTGATCTAAATAAGGAATAGGATTCCATCCGTTGCGGTCATAGACGGCCGGCTTGGGATACCACTGTGTTATCTGGTAGCTCTGTCCTAAATGTCCAAGGCGTGAATATTCGCCCAACGGAACCTTTACATGAAAAGGAGTGGTGATGGTTAGCTTGCCTTTTGGTTTCAAAGGCTCAGCCAAAACCAGTTTACAGATGTCGATATTTTTTGAATCATATTCCCATCTCACCTTAGTTCCGTTCACTTTAAAATCGAGACTATCTATATAGCCGCGGTCTTCTTCTTTGGCATAATAGAGTTTGGTTTCACCGTTCTCTACCTGCTGAATTGCTAAAGCTGTTTTATGATTTTTGTATGCATTTGGCCACAAATGAATATAGATTACATCCAACCAATCAGGCGAGTTGTTGATGTATTCCATGCTTATGTCGGCACTCAGCTCATGCTTTGCATCATCCAGTTTTACGTGAATGGTGTAGTTTACCTCCTGCTGGAAATAGGGAGTTTCTTCCTGAGCAGAAAGAACAAACGGAAGCCCGATAAAAAGAGTTGAGAATATTTTTTTCATAAAAGAGTTTTAAATTTTAGTTCAGCACTTCTGCCAGTTTCTGTTCAAGTTGGGCACCTCGCAAATCTTTGGCAATGATGATTCCGTTTTTATCCACCAAAACAGTTTTAGGAATGCCGTCAATACTGTAGGTCTTCACAAAAGACGAATTCCAGAAAGCAAGTTCGCTACCATGTTTCCAGGTGAGTTTATCTGCTGCAATGGCCTGCAACCAAGCGCCTTTTTCTTTATCCAATGAAACACCGAAAATCTCAAAACCTTTGTCTTTGTATTTCTGATACACTTTTACCACATTAGGATTTTCCTTGCGGCATGGTCCGCACCATGAAGCCCAGAAATCAATCAGAACTACTTTCCCGCGAAAAGAAGAAAGCGCAATCTGTTTGCCATCGGGATCGCTCACCATAATTTCAGGAGCCTCTGAACCAACAGACAGACGTTTCATTTCATTTACTCGTGCCACAAGTGGCTTTACATAATCCGAGTTAGGGAAATTAGCATTTAAGGATTCTACAATTTTGGCTATTTCAAGCACATCTTCCTGCGGGTTCAGGTACTCAACTGCCAGCAAAGGAAGTAATGTGCTGTTGTTTTCCTTTGCAAATTTTAGAACATACTCACGATTAACATCATTAATAGAAAGAAACTGAGAGGTAAGCGAAGCGGCAGTTATAGAATCAAGTTTACCTTCCTGCGCCAACATATTATATAGCTTACTTAATGAGTCGCGGGTTGCAAAGGTTTGTTTCATGCCACTAAAGAGATTAGCAATTTTTTCCGATTCAGGCGAGCCTTTAACAGTATAGCCATCCTGCATATTCAATGCATTTGCAGTCAATTCAACGCTGGAAGTTGAATCAAGCAACAGCGTAATAAAATTATTGTCGCTCAGGCGCACACGGTAAAATCCGTATTCCGGAATTTTAACATTCAGTTTAAAATCTCCGTTCTTCTCAATCTTCACCGAATCAAGTTTATTGACTTTGGTTGCTGTCAGTTGTTCAAAAAACAGGGTTTCGTTCTTAGCATTTTCAATGTTGCCGCTAATTTTTGACTTGCCGTTTGAGCAGGAAATTATCAATACCGACAAGCTTAACAGAAAAGAGAAATACTTAATTAATGTCATTTTCATTTTTATCGTTTTTACGTTGGGCAGGCAAAAATACATTTATTCGGCATTTAGAGAATTTAACCGCAAAGGGCGCAAAGATTGCGCAAAGAGCACAAAGAAAACCATAGGGAATAACATCTATATTTGCCGGCTACTTGCAACATTGAAAAAGTTTCTCGGCATATTATCCTACCTCGGCAATTACAAATCACTGATTGCTGCCAACTCATTTTTCAACCTGCTCAGTACATTGTTTTCGCTTGTTTCGTTTGCGGCAATTATTCCTTTTCTTAAAATT
>CAMAVO010000068.1 GCA_945861685.1 Chitinophaga pinensis
CATTGTTCGACATCAAAAATTACCTTGCAGATAATTTACTTTACAAAATGGATATTGCATCAATGGCTTCAAGCATAGAAGTTCGTGTTCCTTATCTTGATCATAACTTGGTTGAGTATGCTGTGAATGTTCCATTGCATTATAAAATCAAGGATAAAGAGCAAAAATACCTGATGAAAAAATCATTAGAAAAGTATTTGCCCAATGATTTAATCTATCGCAAAAAATGGGGCTTTCCTGCACCAATAGGAACCTGGCTACAGACGGAATTAAGTTATATGATTGATAAATATCTTAACGAAACGGAACTTAATAAACACGGCCTTTTTGATTATAGTTTTGTGCGAAATTTAATTGATAAATTTAGGAACGGTGAAACGTTTCATTACAAACGAGTTTGGGCATTAATTATATTTCAAATGTGGTTTAACCGATATATTGAATGCGAAAAATGAAGGCAAGTATTTTTCTTTTTCACCGTGTTTCACCGCAAAGAGATAAACTCTGGGATCCTCTTTCCCTGGAACGATTTGATGAAATTTTGAAGTATCTGAAAAGCAAGTTCGAAATTCATTCTGCTGAAAAAATACTTGGCGAAAGCGACAAACTAAGAAACAAGAAATCTTTGGCAGCCATTGTATTTGACGATGGGTATAAAGACTACATTGAATATGCTTTACCGATTTTAAAAAAACACGAATTGCCATCGAGCATGTATGTTGTCACATCATGTGTAGAAAACGGAATTCCACCATGGACTTATGTTTTGGACAATGCTTTTGCAAATACAAAAAAAGGAAAACTTGATATAGATAGTTCGCTTCTTCCTACTGAACTTCGAAACACAATATGGAAAAACCAATCTGATAAAATTGCTTATGCAAAGAAGTTTAAACCATTTTTAAAACAAGTTAAAGATGGTATAAGAAGAGAATTAGTTGAGCAAACCATCAATTCATTAAATGATGTGGAAACGCCACAGAACTTGATGATGAACTGGAAAGAAATTAACGAAATAAAATCTGCTGGAACGATTATTGGCTCACATACAGTTACACATCCTCTACTAGCAAAAATTGAAAATGAAACAGAAATAGAAAGTGAATTGTATTTATCTGCATTGAAAATAAAAGAGAACATTGGCGAGTTTCCCCTTACCATCTCCTACCCTATTGGCAGTTTTGATGAACGAGTAAAAAAACTTGCGCAAAAAACCGGATATAAATTCGGTTTTGCCGTAGAGCAAACGATCTATGATAGTGCAAAAAATGATTTATTCGCAGTTCCGAGGATTGAGTTATATAACGAGCCTTTGTTAAAAACAAAACTTCGAATCAATGGAACAATAGAAAAAATTAAAACCGTTTTGAGATGAAGATTGTATTGCTTTGCGGTAATCAGCCAAATCATCTTGCACTAGCTCATAAGGTTGCAGCTAAATACGAACTGATTGGTATAATATTGGAAGAAAAAAAGTCTGCTGGGATTTCAGTTTTCAATCTTATTCCAAGAGTAATTGACAAATTATTTTTTGGTCAGATAAATGAGGCATGGAATAAATTAATGAACTATTATAAGACCAATTATTCAGGCTTTCCTAAAACTGAAATATTTAAAACATCTTCAATTAATTCAAACAGAGTTATTGAAATAGTTGAGCACCTGAAACCTGATTTAATAATAGTTTCAGGCACTTCACTGATAAGAAAACCTTTGATTGAAATAAAAATCCATAAAGGCATTGTCAATCTCCACACAGGCATTTCACCATATGTAAAAGGCGGACCAAACTGTACTAACTGGTGTCTTGCTAATAATGAATTCCATCTGATTGGAAACACAATTATGTGGCTGGATGCCGGAATTGATTCAGGAAATCTGATTGCTACAGAAACTACCAGCTTTACTGGCAATGAAAACTTATTTGAGATACATTTAAAAGTGATGGAGCATGCTCATCAATTGTATTTAAAGGTAATTGACCAGTTAAAGAATGACAGCAAAAAGTGCCCTTCTGTTAAACAAAATGATATTACAAAAGGAAATCTCTATCTTTCTAAAATGTGGAACTTCTTAAAGAAAAAAGCATTAGTGGAAAATATAAGCACGAATCGATTTCAAAAAGTAATTCAGTCAGCAGAATACAGTGAGAAGAAAAACAACCTTAAATTGGTCAAACTTTAAGGTGATGAAAAAACCTTACCTGATTTTATTTGAACATATTGACAACGGAGAAAAAGGTATGTTTTCAGTAGCAAACGTGTCAAAAATCCCATTTAACATAAAGCGTTTATTCTGGATATTTGAAGGGGAAGACAATAGAATTGCAGGTGAACACGCTCATAGAAGTTCAGAACAAGTGCTTGTAGCTTTGCAAGGTGTGATTAAAATCTCAACAGAAAATGAAAAAGGCGAAAAAGAAGATTTTATACTTGACGAAAAACATAAGGGACTTTTTATTCCATCATTGTGCTGGAATAAAATTGAGTTTACAAATAATGCAGCCTTATTGAGTTTTTCATCTATGGAATATGACCCGACAGATTATATAAGGGATTACAAAGAATTTAAAAAACATTGAAGTTTAACGGTAAAAATATCAGCTTAGGAAAGAATCTTAAACTTGGCAAAAATGTCAGGATTGGAGACAATACTGTAATTTATGAGAATGTTGAAATTGCTGACAATACAACCATTTGTAACGATTGCATAATCGGAGAACCTACATCTGATTACTACACAAACAAGAAGTACAAAAATCCGAAAACCATAATTGGAGCAAACTCTGTGATACGAAGCCATTCTATAATATATTCATCTGTTGAAACCGGAACTAATTTCAGTACAGGACACAGAGTTACAATCCGCGAAAAAAGCAAATTCGGAGATTACTGTATGATAGGAACCATGAGTGATATTCAAGGTTATGTGAAGTTTGGAAATTACTGCCGTCTCCACAGCAGCGTTCATATTTGTCAGTATTCCAAAATAGGAAATTTTGTTTTCATCTACCCTTTTGTTGTTTTTACCAATGACCCACACCCTCCCTCCACTATTTGGAAGGGTCCCGAAATTGGTGATTTCACTCAGATTGCTGTAAGTTCTGTTATTAATTCTGGAGTAAAAATTGGCAGCAATTGCTTGGTTGCAGCCAACTCATTTATTAAATCTGATATGCCTGATTTTTCAGTATTTGGTGGAAGTCCAGCCGAAAATATTTCTGACATCAGAAAGATAAAATCAAAACAAGCATCGGGAATGCATTATCCCTGGATGAAAAACTTCAGCAAAGGGATGCCTTGGGAAAAGATTGGTTTTGAAAACTGGCTTAAGAAAAAGGGGAATGACTAAAATATCCTTTGTCATTCCCTGCTTTAATAACGAAGAGAATATTGACGACCTTTTTACTTCTTTGATTGAAAATGAAAAACAATTTTCGGACGTTGACTTTGAATATGTTATGGTTGATGATGCATCAAAAGATAAGACTTTTGATGCATTGAAAAAATGGCAAATAAAATACATTGATAAGGTAAAACTAAAGCAACTAACAAAAAATATTGGTTCTCATAAAGCTGTTTTTAAAGGTTTAAATTCAGTTACCGGAGATTGTGTGATTGTAATGGCTGCAGATTTGCAAGACCCGCCTGAGTTAAGTTATAAGATGTTTCAGGAATGGCAGAGTGGGAACAAACTTGTGCTGGCAATTAAAAATAATCCATTACCTGCATTTTCAAAATTATTCCATAATATAATGAGAACACTATTTGTCAAACAAGCACCAAAAGGAGCTTTTGATTATGTTCTTTTTGATAGATCACTTTTACTTGAGTTGCAAATGCTATCGATAATAAATTGCAATATATTTTATCGATTGGTAGATTTACATCCAGAGTTTTCAATATTGAGTTACACTAAAGAAAAAAGACAAAAGGGCAAATCAGGGTGGACATCTTCTAAAAAAATATTTTTTTTCTTAGAAAACATTGCTGCATATTCACTTAATAAATCAGGAATTAAAAAGTAAATTACAATTACTTGTATCTCAATAAAATAATGTTCAGCGAACTAAGGGCAAATAAAAATCTTCAATTAACAATACTTGCAGGCTTAATTCTGCGAGTTCTGTTTGTTCTTGTTGGTGCAAAATATTATTTTGGAAGAGAGAATATTTTTGTAGATGGTGATACTCAAGTATGGGCTGCATGCATCCAAAACCTGATTGAAACAGGAATATACACAATGAATCCTGAACATGAATATGGGTATTTTGGCAGAACTCCCGGGTACTCATTTTTCATCGGAATATTTTATTTAATGACAGGAAAAGATTGGAATGCTGCCTATCCAATCATAGCATGGACACAAATCTTGTTTGATGTTGTTGCTATATACTTTGTTTACAAAATCGGATTGAAATTATTTAGTGGCGATAAAAAATCTGCAGTTATTCCTGCATTTCTATATGCTACTTATCCTTTTATTATTGTCTGGACTCCTGTTGTCTATTCTGAATTACTGAGTATCTTTTTTCTGATTCTATGTGTCTATTATTTCATTTATGAAGAAAATAAATACAATTATTTATTTGCGGGAGTTTTTGCAAGTATATCAGTATTATGTCGCCCACAAGTCTTACTAATTATAGGTGTAATGGGAGTTGTGATTATATATCAAAACCGGAAAAATATCTCGGATATATTAAAGAAATCATTTCAATTCGGATTTGCTGTTTTAATTATTTATGGGTCTTGGCCAATTAGAAATTATATAAATTATGATAAAATAATATTCACACAGGACTTAAGAGGGTGGACAGTAGCTGATAAAGACTGGATTGCATTTACTCAGTATCTCTATTCAGTAAAAGCAGAATGGCAACCTCAGTTCGATGATTTAATTCATAATAAAAAAGTTACATTTCCAAAACAAGCCTATACTACAAAAGAAGATTCATTAAAACTTGAAAAAGCAATTTACCTCGCCCAAAATTGTGGCAGCAGTTTCAGCAACTGGCGGGGATATTGGAAAGAACCGATTCTTGAAAATAATTGCAATGATGAAATAAAACAATTATTTGATGAGTTACGAGCTACCCAAATTACAATAAATCCGATTAATTTTTACATAACACTTCCCATAAAAAACCTTACTAAAGCATTATTCAAATATAAGTTGTACGACACAAAAACATTTGCAAGAAAGCTGGGCTCAATATTATTTATCTTTAGAACAATGCTAATTCTTTTGGGGATAAGTGGTATAATTATTCTGCTCTTAAAAAAAGAACAACTGCCAACTGAAATATTAATTATTTCGCTGTTTTTCATTTTACTTTACTTTTCTTTGTGCTTTGGAACTGGTCCACAATTCAGAAATATAGAAATGCGTTATTTTTTACCTGCAGACTTATTGCTTTTAATACCTGCAAGTGTAACTCTTAAAAAAATGATTGATACATTCGGCAAAAAAAATGTCTGAACCTAAACTTTCTTTTGTTGTACCGCTTTTTAATGAAAAAGAATCATTTTCACGGCTAATAGAACGACTTAACAGGGTTGTTGCTGATGCTCCTGTTTCAGTTGAAATTGTATTGGTTGATGATGGGAGCTCAGACAATACGGCTGAACTAATGCAACAAGTTGCATTACTAAATGAAAACTACAATTGTGTTTTTTTAGCAAGAAATTACGGGCACCCCATTGCACTAAGCGCAGGGTTAGCAAACGCACAAGGAACAGAAGCGGTAATGATTATTGATGGCGACTTACAAGATCCCCCTGAACTACTTACAAAGTTTTACGAATACTACAAACAAGGTTATGACGTAGTATATGGTATAAGAAAAAAGAGAAAAGAAAACTGGTTGAAGAAAACTGCATATCATATTTTCTACCGATTACTGAAGTCAATTTCATATATTGATATGCCTTTAGACACAGGAGATTTTTCTCTTATCAGCAGACGCATTATTGATGTCTTAAATAAAATGCCAGAAGAGAGCCGCTATATTAGAGGAATGCGTTCATGGGTCGGCTTTAAACAAATTGGAGTTGAGTATGAGCGTGAACAACGTTTTGCTGGAACATCTAAATACTCATTTAAAATGTTATTCCAACTTGCGTATAATGGCATTTTTAATTTCAGTGAGTTCCCAATAAAATTCATCACAAACCTTGGCTTATTATCTGTTCTTGTTTCACTCTTATATTTACTACAAACTATATATAAAAGAATTATGGATCCAACTTTTCCTGTTGGCTTTACTGGCCTTTTATTTGCGATAATATTATTTGGTGGTGTTCAACTAATCTCACTAGGTGTAATTGGTGAATATGTTCTTAGGATATTCTTTCAAGTAAAAGGGCGGCCATTGTTTGTTATCAAAAACAAAATTGTAAATAAACAACTAACGGACAAGGAATAGATGGCTCAGTTTGAAATTTTATCTAAAAGTATTCCTGTTTCAATGCATGAAGATTGGTTTGACATCGCCACAACCGCTCATTTTTGGATGCAATGGCGATTTGAAGTATTCAAAAAAATAATAAAAAATAAACACACTTTAGGTCAGAATTTACTTGAAATTGGATGTGGCCCTGGAACGTTCAGAGAACAAATAGAGAACTATTATAAAATTCCGGTTGACGGCTGCGACTTAAATGTGAATGCATTAAAGACTGCCAAACAAGGCTTGGGAAGAGTAATGCAGTACAATATTTTTGATAAGAACCAAAATCTTATTGGTAATTACGATTCCATTTTTTTGATGGATGTAATTGAACATTTGGATGATGATGTTACATTTTTAAAAACAGCTGCCAAACATGGCAAACCCGGGTCGCTTATTTTTATAAACGTTCCAGCAGGAATGTATCTATATAGCAAATACGACATTCAAGTTGGTCACATTAAACGCTATGACAAAGCAACCCTTAAAGAAACAATAAAATCTGCAGGACTTGAACCTTTAGAAATTGTCTATTGGGCTGGCTTACTTATTCCTATTGGAATTCTACGAAAGCTTACTCTAACATTTTCTACTGATGCTAATACCATAAAAAATGGATTTAAACCTCCTGGAGAAATTGCTAATCAGTTTTTGAAAATTTTAAAAAACTTTGAAATTTCGCTACCAATAAAAACTCCTTTAGGGGCGTCACTAATTGCCATAGCAAGAGTAAAGAACTGATTTATGTTGTAATGACTTCAGATCTTTTAGATTCTACTGATTTTTCCGATTTTTCAAAATAATGCCTCATAATATAAAGAGAAGAGAGATAAAAAGGAATACAGGGAATTTTATATCTTACTAGGGCACCAAAATTTGATGTTGAAAGCCCAACTCCAAAAGCAAAGAATACAGCGAATACTAGCGAGAAAAGAAGTAGCGGTTCTTTTAAAATATATTTAATGACCTTAATTGGTCCGACTTTAAATAAAAAGCCTAAAGTAAATAACAACATAAAAGTATTTTCAATACCTGAAATTAGCATAACTGGGTTTCTTGCTTCAAATATAAAAGGTCTGAAAAGACCAGCTGTTATTGCTAAAGGGAACTTAGTAACAACACTAGAAATAGAACCGTCAAATTTACCAATATCAAAACTATTTCCATGATAATACTCTTGTTTTAAATCTTGCTGGTTAGTGGCTGCTTTATTCAAAACACCTTCTACAGACGAATATTGCTTTAGATTAGAAGATAAACTTCCAAAGACAAAACTACCACCAACTAAAAAGATTGTAATAATTACTGGAGCAATAAGTATTCTGAAAACAGGATTATTTATAGATTGGATCCTTTTAAAACTAACCCAAATTAAAGTTCCCGGAAGTAATGCAACGAATATGTATGGCTTAAAAGATATCATAACATATGTTGTAGCTATTAGCCAAAAAGTATTGGGCAAAACTTTCTCCCTTCTAATAAATACCATATATGCCGAGTATGTAAACCAACAAGCTGCCGACAATGTATATGTATCTTTCATTATTCCTGAGCCCCAAAAAACTACTGAAGGGAAATATAGAATTGAAACAGCAAATTGTTTTTCCAGACCCGGAAATTCGCGGGTAAAAAGAAGAAATAGCCTCCACATACCTGCATACGTTAATGCTGAAACTAATAGTGTGCAAGTAAAATAACTTTTCACAGTAAGTAAGTAAAAAATACTTGTAAACCTTACTGTAGAAAAAGATAAAGCATCCTTCCAATATTCCGGATATCCGGTTGAGCCATCAAACATCCAATAGTTGGATTTTGATAAGTTCCCTGCCATAATATCTAAGTAGACACTAAAATTTCTGGCCATCATATTATTTAAAGGCTTGCAAGAAAACCAATAAGCAATAGAATCTCCGCCACCATAATAAAAACAATAAATACAGCAGAAAATAAAACCACCTGCTATTTTTACCATCATACCCTTTTTATAGTAAGCATAAACAGGATTTTCTGATATATTACTATTCTGAATAGAACTCGCTATTAAATATATAACTGCTAAATAAGGTAGATAAAGAATCAAATCCCAAATTGTAAGCCACTCCATTTTATGTGTGTAAATATATTAGTTCAATATCCTTCTCTTATTCAACTCCTGTTGAAACTTTCGTGCGTTTACCAAGTGCTGGTCGTATGATTTAGCAAACACGTGTGTGAACGACATATCAGGGTTAGCGCAAAAATAAAGGTAATCATGTTTCTCGTAATTCAAAACAGCTTCAATGGAACGCGCATCAGGAATGCAAATTGGACCGGGTGGTAATCCTGCATATTTGTAAGTATTGTAAGGCGAATCAATTTCTTTGTGAACATTCAAAACTCTCGTGATATTGAAATTACCCGAAGCAAAAACCAAAGTTGGGTCAGCCTGTAATAACATTCCTTTTTTTAGCCTATTCAAATAAACGCCAGCAATAATTGGCATCTCGTATCTCTTACGTGTTTCTTTTTCAACTATTGATGCAAGTATTGCAACATCTGCTTGGGATAACTTCAACGCTTTTGCTTTTGCTATCTTTTCATCTGTCCAGAATTTCTGATGCTCTTTTCTCATACGCTCAACAAACTGCTCTGCATTTGTATTCCAATTAAATTCATAGGTATTAGGAATAAAAAGAGTTCCAGCATTTTCATTATCCAAACCATATTCACCTAAAATTGCTTCATCTTTAAAAATCGCAGATAGGCGTATTGAGTCTACCTCCAATTGTTTTCCAACTAATGATATAATTTCTTCCTTTTTTCTGAAATTATTAATCACCAATTTAACAGGAACCTGTTTACCTGAGCGCAGCAAATTCACCAACTCATTGTTATTCATTCCGGCTTTAATCAGATATTTTCCTGGATAAATTTTGTCTTTGTATTTCTTTCTTTCTGCCACCCACTCAAATGAATTGACATCAACTATAATCCCCTTTTCACTCAAAATATTTTTAACCGTATTTATATCTGCTCCTGTTGGTATACAAATGAATGCTGACTTCTCCCCTTTCAACGAAACGTTGGGCTGATAAATTATTTTGTAGAACTCCCAACCTGTTATGCCACCACCAACAATCAGAAGCAGAACAAAAATGATTACTACTTTTTTAAGGAATGATGATTTCCCTTTCTTTTTAGCTGCCATTTATTTTACTCGTTTAGCAACTGCAAAAAGTGAACATCACCCCATGACTTTCCGTTTTTCACCCACTTCATTTTGGTGCCGACAATTTGAAATTTGTGTTTTTGGAAAAGCGCAATACTTCCTGTATTCTCTGCCCCTATGTCACAAAAAATCTGATTTAAGTTTAACGTATTGAAAGCATACTTGATTAAAATATCCAGTGCTTCACCCGCATATCCTTTTCTCCGGTGTTCGGCAGCAGAAATAAGAATTCCAATACCCGCTCGCAAATGCAGAGGATTGAAATCATACAAATCAACGCAGCCGATTGCATTTTTATTTTCTGTTTCTATAATCAGGCGCAACTGTTTGGTGGTGTAAATATCCAAGTGTGCGCTTGACAAATATTGCTTGATTACCTCTTTTGAAAATGGCGCAATGGTATTGCTCACATGCCAGACTGAAGTATCGTTTTCCCACTCATACAGCAGGTTTGCATCAGCCGGCTCAACGGCTCTTAACTTTATTCGTTCTCCCTGTAATATCATCTATAATTCTATTTCTCCTTTAAAAACAAACTGTGCGGGACCTTCCAGCCATATATCTGTGAATGAATTTCCTTGCTGAGCTTTATATTTCACTTTCAAACTTCCGCCCGGAACGGCAATTGAATATTCTTCTTTTCCGTTTGCCAAACCCGCTGAAACTACTGCCAAAGCAGAAGCTGTAACTCCTGTTCCGCATGAAAGCGTTTCGTCTTCCACACCGCGTTCGTAAGTGCGGACATTCAACATTCCTTCTTTTAGTTCTACAAAATTCACGTTGATTCCTTTTGCGGCAAACCGTTCACTTATTCTGATTTTTCTCCCTTCAGAAAATACATCTACCTCTGAAATTCTGTCAACAAACCTGACAAAATGTGGTGAGCCTGTATCTAAAATAAAATCATTTGCTGACTTTTCTATTGACAAAACATCTTTCATTTTCAGGCTTACAATCCCTGTATCATAGATTATAGCTTCGTGTCCGCCATCTATGGCAATAAATTTTGCATTATTTTTTATCACATCCAAAAACGCTGCAAATGCAACAATACATCGGCCTCCATTGCCACACATGGTGCTTTCTGCTCCATCGGAATTAAAATACACCATACTAAAGTCGTAGTCTTTTACGTTCTCTAATAAAATCAAGCCATCAGCGCCAATGCCAAATCTTCTGTCGCACAGTTTTTTAATAGTGGGTAAATCGGGGGTAAACTTTTTATCACGATTATCAATCATGATAAAATCATTGCCCGTTCCCTGGTATTTATAGAAAGTAATCATCATGCAAATAAAAATAAACTAAGCCACTAATTACACTAATTATCACTAATTCAATTCGTTTTATTCGTGAAAATTAGTGGCAAAACAACTTATTCATTAACATTTTTTAAGACTGACATCAGAACCTAACGGCACACTCTTTGTTAAATTTGTAATCCTAAAAAATAAAGTCCAAAGTTAAACCTTAAAATAAATATAGCACATGAAAAAGTTCCTGAGTTTATTTATAGCTGCAATTGCCGGAGGCTTTGCATCATTAAGTATTTACAATTATGTAAACCCGCAGCAAACTGCTTATTACAGTACTGGCGGAGTTCAAAACGCCAAATCTGTAAATTTTGCAGTTACTCCGCCCGAAGTTGGTATTGATTTTACAACCGCTGCAGAAATGTCGGTGCATGGTGTTGTACACGTGCAAACTATATATCAGCAGGAGGCAAACAATTCGTTTGATTTCTATGATCCATTTCGTAATTTCTTCCAAGGACATGGCGGTCAACAACAAAAATTTCAGCCACAGGTGGCAAGCGGTTCAGGAGTTATTATTTCTGAAGACGGATTTGTGGTGACCAATAATCACGTGGTGGAAGGTGCCGAACAGGTTGAGATTACCTTAAATGACAATAAAAAGTATCAGGCAAAAGTTATCGGAACCGATCCGACAACCGATTTAGCTTTATTAAAAGTTGATGCACACGATTTACCTTATGTTACTTACGGAAACTCTGATGAATTGAAAGTGGGGCAATGGGTGTTGGCCGTTGGAAATCCGTTTAACCTGACATCAACCGTTACAGCCGGTATTGTAAGTGCAAAAGGTAGAAACATTAACATTAATCAGGAGCAATTTGCAATTGAATCGTTTATTCAAACCGATGCAGCCGTAAACCCAGGAAACAGCGGTGGCGCATTGGTAAACAGCAGTGGTGAGCTTGTTGGAATTAACACCGCTATTGCTTCTCAAACGGGTTCGTATTCAGGTTATTCATTTGCCATTCCAGTGAATATTGCCCGAAAAGTAGTGGATGATTTAATGGAGTTTGGAGAAGTGCAACGTGCTTTTATTGGTGTGAGCATCAGAGATATAGACTCACAATTAGCAGATGAGAAAAACATTTCAGTGCAGAAAGGTGTTTATGTTAACGGACTTACCGATGGAGGTGCTGCAGCAGAAGCAGGAATAGTGGAAGGTGATATTATCACACATATCGGCAACCATACTTCGGACAATGTGCCGCAACTGCAGGAAATGGTAGCTCAATACCGCCCCGGAGATAAAATTCCGGTAACGGTTTTGAGAGATGGAAAAGAGAAAACGTTCAATGTCGTTCTTAGAAATAAAAATGGTGATACCGAACGGATCATAAAAGACCTGAGCCAAAACATCACTGTTCTGGGCGCAGATTTTGAGCCGGTGAGCAAGGAAGAAATGTCGAAATTGAAAATTGACAGGGGGATGAAAGTAATGGGGCTTACAGGCGGAAAACTGCGCAGTGCAGGAATAAAAGAAGGGTTTATCATCACCAAAATTGATGGCAAACCGATTAAAACAAAAGAAGATATCAGCCTGGCGCTGGAAAATAAAAAGGGAGGGGTTTTGATAGAAGGTATTTATCCTAATGGCTTTAAAACATATTATGGTTTTGGTTTGTAAATTTCTGTTTTAAAGTCGGGAAAGGCTCTGCGAAAGTGGGGCCTTTCTCATTTTTATCGTGTTTAAACATTAACCTAAATTTGGGTGTTGTACCGTAAGTATATTTTTATACTTTTGTGCTCCCTAAAAAAGGATTTACAATCAGTTAACATAGTTCTTACCACAATTTAAAGCAAAGGAGATTTTTCAATGAGGCAGCTAAAGATTACCAAATCGATTACCAACCGCGAAAGCCAGTCGTTAGACAAATATTTACAGGAAATAGGACGTGAGGAACTTATCACCGCAGAAGAAGAAGTAATTTTAGCGAAGAAAATCCGTGATGGCGACCAGGCCGCATTGGAGAAGTTAACTAAAGCAAACTTACGCTTTGTGGTTTCGGTTGCTAAACAATATCAGAATCAGGGATTAAGTCTTCCCGATTTGATTAACGAAGGCAACCTTGGTTTGATTAAAGCGGCAACCCGTTTTGACGAAACCCGTGGTTTTAAATTTATTTCTTACGCTGTTTGGTGGATCCGTCAATCTATTTTGCAGGCGTTGGCTGAACAATCTCGTATTGTTCGTTTGCCGCTTAACCAGGTTGGCTC
>CAMAVO010000069.1 GCA_945861685.1 Chitinophaga pinensis
CCTTCCATCATGCTGCCGGCTTCATCAATTTCGCAGGGAATAACATACGCGTTGCTTTTATTGATAAAGCACAGCTTACCGGCTTCGCTTACTTTGGCAATGCCGTTGGTAAAATCACCTGCTTCGTCAAACACACTGGGTGTTTGCGTTAATCCTTTCGTATCGATGTAACCGAATTTATCGCTGCGCTTAACACGTGCCAGTCCGTCCGAAAAATTTCCGGCAAACATAAACTCAAACTTGATAATGGTCTTTTGCGTGGAATCAATGTATCCCCATTTCCCTTTTTTCTTTACGGCAAGTAAGCCTTCCGAAAAGGTACCGATGTCTTCAAACTGAGCAGGAATAATCTCTTTGCCCGTTCTGTCAATAACACCCGTTTTACCTTTCAGTGTTGCGGGAGCTTTACCGTTTTTAAATGTCAGTTCGGGCAAGGCCTGGTCATAATCATACATAACCGGAATAACAACCTGACCGTTTTTATCCACATATCCGTATTTCTCGGCTTTAACAACCACGGCTAACCCCTCACTGAATACACCCATCTCATCGTATTCGCATTGCACAATGGGTTCACCTGCTTTTGAAATCAGTCCGTAAAAACCATCCTTTTCTACCCGCGCCAATCCGTCTTTAAATGATTCGGCATCATCAAAATCATAAGGTATTACGATGTTCCCTGCTTTATCAATAAAACCCTTTTTATTGTTGAACTCAACCACCGCCCTGTTCTCCGAAAAATCTTCGGCATCATCAAAAAGCAAGGGAATAACAAGCGCACCAGATTTATTTACAAAACCATATTTGTCGCCAAGCACTACACGCGCCAGTCCTTCCGAGAAATCAAATACTTCCTCATACTTCAAGGGCACAACCACCTTGCCTGTGTAATCCACCATGCCGTAAAACTCTTCGTTACCCACCACTGCAAAACCATCGTGAAAGGGTTCCACTTCAGAATACTGCAGAGGGACAACTGCTTCGCCTTTCTTGTTGATGAAGCCTGCTTTATCCGCTTTGCCCACTTCGGCAATACCTTCGTTAAAAGGTTCGCACCAATCGTATTCAAAAGCAATGATCACCTTTCCGTTACCGTTTACATAACCCCATTTTTTGTCGCGCACCGCAGGGTAGTAGCGGCTTTTAGCAATTTCCAGATCTTTCAGCACTTCATTTTTATACGGATAATCAGGATACTCCAATCTGAAGTCTGCAAATGATTCGGGATTCGAATCGGCAGTATAAATAGAATAGATTTTGCGCCATGCCTCTGGCACATTATGGTTGTCGGGATACTTCTTTATAAAATCATGGTACTCCTTTATTTTTCCTTTTATAACCGAGAGCTCGTAAATTTTATTCTCCGCTTCTTTGCGGTAAGTGGTCTTGGGATACTGTTTCAGAAAATCAATGTAGGACTGGATGCTCTTGGATGCGGTGAGTGTTTCGTACAAAGTAGTCTCATACTTTTCCGTTGCAACTACCAAATCCTCTGCTGCAGGATATTTGTCCATATAAGCCTTGAAAGCCTGATAGGCTCCCTCCTTCTCTGCATTGAGATACGCAAAATGATTGCGAAGTTTAATTACTTCATTCAACTGCGGTGCATCTTTAAAACCTGTAATAAACCATTCGCAAAGCTCAACGGTGTTCAGCTTTTTCACATCCTCAAAAGCAAGCGTAAAAACTTCCTGTTTCTGTGCTGCAATTGAATTAGCCGTAATGTCTAACTCTATAAGTTTCTTCTTATCCTTTTCTTCCAGCAAAGCAAAAGCCTGATCAGATCTTACGATTGCAGCCAAAGCAGAATCAAGATTATGGAATGGATTTTTATCATTCGCAAAAATCAAACTCAGTCCGTAGTAAGCACCAGCCGGTTCTTTCTTGGTTGACTTTTCAAATAACTCTTTTGCGGTAAAATAATCAAAGCGCTTTAATGCCTCAAATGCTTTGTCGAGTGGGCCGTGAAGCCTCATCCCCTGCCCTTCTCCGAAGGAGAAGGGAGCAGAGTACAACACAACTGCAATTAGAATAATAAATATGGATATTTTTTTCACGGCTTTCAAAATCCCCTCTCCTGTGGAGAGGGTTAGGGTGAGGCTATTTGATTATCGTCATTTCATCTAAAAGATATTTTGCGCCCGCAAATTTATCAATGATAAACAGTGTGTAGCGTATATCAACCGAAATATTTCTTGCCATAGCGGGGTCATACATCACATCGGCAGCAGTGCCTTCCCAGTTGCGGTCGAAATTGGTGCCGATTAGTTGTCCTTGTGCATTCAGCACCGGAGCGCCCGAATTGCCACCCGTTGAATGATTAGAAGCAATAAAACAAACGGGAACTGTTCCGTTTACAGCATATTCACCATAATCTTTCTTCTCATAGAGTTCTTTCAGTTTTGCAGGAACTACAAACTCTTTATCATTGGGGTTTTCTTTTGCAATCACTCCGTCAATAGTGGTGAAGGGGGTGTATACAACACTGTCGTTCGGAGCATAGCCTTCAATCTTTCCATAGCTTAATCTCAGTGTTGAGTTGGCATCGGGATAAAACAGTTTGTCAGTTTGCATCTCACGCTGGGCTTGGGTATAAATGCGGTTAAGGCTGTCGAGTTTTATATCAAGTTTAACATAGTTGGGGTAGATGCTTTCTTTGAAGTTTTCGTTTACTGATGTTACAAATTGAAATGCTAAATCATTTGCTCCAAATCCGTTTTCTGATTTTATTGTATCAGGTATATTTTTCTTCTCTTCTCTTTCAATTAAAGCATTAAGATTTACAATAGATTTTAACGAGTCAAGTAAATCACCTGAAAATAATGTTGAGATATATTCATCATTATTTTTCTTGTATTTCTTTCTTTGTTTTTCAGTCAACACTTCGGGCATGTAATCAATGATAGCCTTAATCTGGTGATTGGCACAATCCAAATCAATAGCGCGATTGTAATTCTTAAAAAATGAACGCATGTATTTTGACTGCTTTTCCACTTCTACACTTAATACTTCCCGTTTTACGCCTTTACTAAGCAAATCAGAAAGTTTAGTAAAACTATTAGCGTAAGTAACGAAATCGAGCGTGGTAAACGCTTCATTATACAACACCACACCTTTGTTGTAAGGTGCAAACTCGGTATATGTTTTCTCTAATTCAGGTAACAGGTTAGCGTATTTCACTTTCCTGTCCACATCTGCATTCACCCATTCTGTAAATCTTTTTTCCAGTTCCTGTTTTCTCTGCACTGCATCAACTTTCTTCAGACCAATGCTTTCACCTATAAACTTCTTGTAGTAGTTTTTGATGCTTGCATATTTTGAAGTAAGGTTCAGTTTCACTTGCGGGTCGGCATCCATTGCTTTCTCCATAACGGCAAGTCGTTTCTCACGAATGGAAATTTTCAACGGGTCTTCTTCTTCCACTAATTGCTTTACGGCAAAAGAAGTCAGGTATTCCTGCGTTCTTCCGGGAAAACCAAAAACCATGGTAAAATCTCCTTCTTTCAGTTCTTTCATTGAAATCTCAAAATGCTTCTTCGGTTTATAGGGAACATTGTCGGGCGAATATTCTGCCGGCTTGTTCAAACTATCAGCATAAATGCGGAACAAAGCAAAATCACCGGTGTGGCGAGGCCACATCCAGTTGTCGGTATCAGCGCCAAAGTTGCCTATGGAATAAGGAGGAGCGCCAACCAATCGCACATCTTTAAATGTTTCAGTGATAAAAACATAGTATTCATTACCACCGAAGAATTCTTTCACCTTGGCTTCATAGTGTGTGCCTTCTACCATTTTGCGCTCCAATGCTTTTGAGGCTTTCTCAATAGTCAGGTAGCGCTCTACTTCGGTCATTTCGGGAGTAACATTCTTTAACACCTCTGAAGTAACATCTTCCATACGCACAAGAAATGTAGCTGTCAAACCAGGATTGGAAAGCTCTTCACCTCTGCTCATTGACCAATAACCCTTATCAATGTAATTCTGCTCCAGCGTGCTGTGCGACTGAACTCTGCTGCGCCCGCAATGATAATTGGTAAGCAACAGACCTTGCGCTGAAATAATTTCTCCCGAGCAGCCGCCACCAAACTGCACCACCGCATCTTTAAGACTTGTATGATTAACACTGTAAATATCTTCAGCAGACAGTTTTAATCCTTTGCTCTGCATATCGGCCTCGTTATACTTGGCAAGAAACAGAGGAACCCACATGCCTTCATCAGCATGTGCGTGAAATACGTTTACGTAAAGCGCGCAAAGAAGCAGAAAGCGCAAAGAAAAACTCTTAGCCATTATCTCTTTTGAAAACTCCTTTGAACTTAAAGAATACTTTTTCTCCTGCAGAGATTGCAGCGTTTACAGAAATCAATCCGTCCTGCTCTTTAGTATCTAAAGCAATTTGCAAAACAGCATTAACTGTCGGGTCAACAACTGCAAGAAATTTAACCTGCGAAGATTGTACTAACTGTGTTGTAGCGTCCAGTGATTTCTCAAGTACCTCTTTTGAAATCTGTATCAGACAAACACCCGGCAAAACAGGACTATTAGGGAAATGTCCTTTAAAAATAGCATGTGCAGCATTCAGTCCAACTTCAGCCTGAACCTTTCCTGTTTCAGGGATGCTGAAACTATTTAAAGCGTAAAAATCAATCTGCTTAAGCATATCCTGAAATTAATTACCTGTAAAGATGCTGCTTTCTAACGAAACGTTAGTCTTTTTATTACTGAACTCAACATCTGTATAGTCGCCCGACATTTCAGTCATCCTGAATTTTAAAACCGAAAAATCTTTCTTGTCAAAATAAATGAGGATATTCTTCACATACTCTTTCATGTTTTTCTGCAAGGGCGAAAGTTCGGCAAGAAACGAATCGCTGCCTTCCAAATAAGTGATTTTGTAATCAGCACTTTCAAGAATATCACCTTTTACTGCTGCCAACATCAAGTCATTTACCTGTTTAAAAATACGGTTGCTGTTCATGTCAAACTTCTTAACCTTGCCGTTATCTTTAATGTAGGCATTGCCGTTGTTCAACACAATTAAATACTGAACAGGCTCTTTGTATTCCCAGCGTAACAGGTTATCTTTCTTAAACCAGAATTTTCCTTTACTCACGCTGTTTTCCGTAAGCATGGAAAGATGTTTCACCTGTTTAAAATCACTTTCCAGAGAATTGGTTTTCTTGGTGTATTCCTGGGCTTTTTTTCTGAATGCTGTTGCATCTGCAACTGTTTTGTAGCCGGGATATTGTGAGTAAACCTGAGAAGCAAGAAATAAGATGCAAGAAACAAGAAAAGCAATTTTTAAACCAACCTTTTTCATATTATTTATATGCCTTTACATTAAACAATTCATCAGGCCTTACAACAGTATATCCCTGCGTTTTCGCTTCTGTTAAAAATTTATCAATCAAAGGTACAATACCAACCCATGTATCGTGAAACAAAAACACTGCTCCCGGTTTTAATTGCTTCGTTAATTTATTCATTAGTTTTTGCTCGTTTCTCTGCATTGAATCCATGGAGCGAACACTCCATCCGATGGTTTCATATTGCTTTTCCTTAACTGCTTTCTTCATTGCTGGAGTAGTAATTCCATAAGGCGGACGATAAAAATTCATTTGCTTACCTATTGCATCAAAAACAAGTTTATCTGATTGCTCAAACTCGCGCTTCATTTTTCCGGCAGTAAAAAAATCGAAGAAGTTAGAATGTGAGAAACTATGATTTCCTATAACATGTCCTTCCGAATCTATTTTCTTTAGCACGGCTTCATTGCCTTCAATTTTCCTGCCAATACAGAAAAAAGCCGCTTTTGCGTTATGTTTGTTCAGCACCTCCAGCAAAGCAGGAGTTACATTTTTATCAGGACCGTCATCAAACGTAATGGCTATTTCCTTTTTATCACTCTTAACCTCACACAGTGTTTGTATGTGATAATTAGAGTTAATGAAATATGAACCCCAGAACATCACTGCAAGTTTTAAAATAACGAGCATTGGGTAAACCCAATTGCTTATTCCTATCCTGAAATCAAGAGTAAGCAGTAAAACAAATAATAAAGGAAAAACTAAGTTAACGCTTCGGTGATTCAACATTGCGAAACCAGCATGAACGAATAATTGATATCGCGATAGTGATTAACGATAAGAATATTTTTCAGTGCAGCTGCGGGTGATTTACCAAGTCTTACCGCTTCGGGAACTACCTGTTTTTTTATCGCATTTGCCGAAAGCCAGAGCGCAAAAGCTGAAGATGTATAATAATCACCACAGAGATGTTTAAAATATGCACCTGCTGTTTCTGCAAACAATTTATCACGTAAATGATAATAAACACCATCTGTTCTTACATCGCCATTTAAACCGCAAACTACAAGATCAATATCTGCTGCCGAAAGATTATTGCGCTTCAAAAAATCAATAGTATGTTGCTCAACTTCTTTTTCGTTTTCAGGTTTGTATAGCGTTGACAACCCTTTCAGAAGAGCATAGTTGTTTACATCTTCTTTGTCTGTAAGCATGAAAAATGTTGCTCCTTCACCGGAAATGGTTCCTGAAGTTTTGCTTTCCAGTAGTTGAAGACTATTGATTTTTTCTTTTTTCCAGTGCCCTAGCCTTTCGGTTGTAACATGAAGATTAACTGAGTTTTCATCAAAACCACCCAACAAAATTTTATGCGCATTACCTTCTGCAATCAACATCAAACTATCCAATAAAGCAGTTTCAAATGAAAAACCACGGTTCACATACGTACTGTTGTATTCTTTGCACTTCAGCATAATGGCAACCTGTCCGCTGATGGTGTTGTGAGTGCTTTGCATAAAAGCAGTTGGCGTTAATTGCTGCTCATTGTTATTCAACATTGCCAGCAAAAATTTTTCGGTGTCCTCAATGCAACCGAAACCCGTTCCTGTAATAACTGCATCAGGCATTTCAATTCCTGAATCAGTCAAACAGATTTTTGCTGCTGTAACGCCCATACGGAGCGTGCGGCTCATTCTTCGCAACTGTAAAGGGTTAATAAATTCCTTGTAAACCGGGTCAATGCAGAAAAGCATATTGGTATTGTATCCAACAACAGTATCAAGGAAATCATCCTTAGCAAACGTTTGCTGTGGTGAAATCTGTCCTATGCCCCGGATATACGCCTTCATGCTTTTGAAAAAATTAACGAAGTGTTGTTACCACCAAAACCAAATGAATTGGAAAGCACATTTTTTACTCCGGCATTTTCTATTAAATCAGTAACCGGGACTAAATCAAATTCATCCAATTTATCCTTGAAATTAAGGTTGGGGAAAATGATGTTATTATGGATTGAAAGTGCAGAAAAAACTGCTTCAATTCCTCCTGCAGCGCCAAGTGTGTGTCCTGTATAGCCCTTTGTAGAGCTAAATTTAGGAACCTTATTTCCAAAGAACTTTATCATCGCATTTCCTTCCGACAAATCATTGATTTGTGTTGCTGTACCATGAACATTTACATAATCAATGTCTTCAATTTTTAGTCCACTGAGTGCCAATGCGCTGCTCATGGAAAGAAACGCTCCAGTTCCTTCCGGTGATGATGCGGTCTGGTGATACGCATCACAAGTATTAGCATACCCTGCCAGTTCGCAATAAATTTGCTTCCCAGCTTTCTGCGCTGCATCCAACGATTCCAAAACTACAAACCCCGAACCTTCTCCAAGTGTAAGTCCTGTTCGGTTTTTATCAAAAGGTTTGCAATATTCTTTATCCAAAATCATCAACGTGTTAAAACCGTTGATGGTAAATTTTGTAAGTCCGTCAACACCTCCAGCCACTACCCTATCTACAATTCCGTGCTTGATTAATCGCGCTCCCAACATCAGTGCATTTGCCGATGATGAACAGGCCGTATTAATAGAAGTGATGAAATCTTTTATGCCAAGATTATCTGCAATTTTCTCTGCACTGTCACCACAATCATGCGAATCAATATACTTTACAAAGTCGCCCGTCTTCTCAGGATTAATGTAGTCGAGATAGAATTTTTCGGTGCTTCCCATTCCGCCAACAGTAGTTGCAGAAATTAAAGCTGTTCGTATTCCGTCACCTTTCTTTGCTCCCGAATTATCAAATGCTTCTTTCGCGGCAATCATTCCCAACAAAGCAGTGCGGGTATAACCTGTATCCTCAACTATACCTGCAATCTGCAGCAACTCCTCATCCGTGTGCTTAACTTCAGCAATGGGAAGAATTCCTTTATGAATTGTTTCCAGATATTTAATCTGCCCTATGCCCGAACGTTTTGCACGCAGCGATGCGAGATTCTGCTGCACATTGTCGCCAATGGCAGAAATAATTCCCAGCCCTGTTATTGCAATCCTTTCAGACATCTCGTCCTAAGCTTTTCCGTTTGCAGTAATGTATTCCGCAATGCTGCGGATAGTGGCGAAAATCTTTTTTCCGTCTGCAGGGTTTTCAATTTTAAGTCCGTAGTTTTTCTCAAGCAGAACAATGAGTTCAAGCGCATCAATAGAGTCCAAACCCAAACCTTCGCCAAACAGCGAATCGTCAGGGCTGATATCATCAGGCGAAACCCCTTCAAGATTTAGTTGTTCAATAATCTGTGTTTTTAATTTTACTATTAATGCGTCCATTGCTTGTTTATTATCCGTTATAATATTTATTTAAATTCTCGTTTGTCAGTTCTGTTCCATTTGGTGTTTCTTCTGCAAGGCAAAGAAAAGCTTCATAGTTTTCATTCAGCAATTCAACCCAACCAATAACAACTGTTTTTGCTTTTTGTTCCCGTATCAATTGAGTCGCATAATTACACAAAAAATCTGCTTGAAAATTGTCAAAAACAAAAAAAGCATTTTCGCCTTTAAATTTGTTACGAATACTGATTTCACCCAGCATAATATTTGGAAGTGTGTAAACAAATAATGACGGGCTTGCGAAGTCTTTCACCGTGTTATAGTAGTTGATATCAGTGTCTAATGAAGATGAAGTATTGGCAAACAGAAGAGAAACATTTTCAGCACCATATTGTTCTGACAGCTTTCTGTTTTTCAGCAAAAACTCTGAAGTAATAAAAGCAAGTTTACACAAGTCGTCCATCTTAAAAAACTTGAGATAAGGCGAAGCATTCAAATCATAAGCTGATTTTATAAATTCATTAAAAGGAACTTCGACACCTTTTGTAAGCAAGGCTTCTCCATTCAGTTTAATCTGATTATTTCGGATTGAACAATATGTTGAAATGCAAATGCTCATATGCTTTTAAAAATTACCGCAGCATTACAACCTCCAAAACCAGATGCTGTTTTCAAACTTGTATTAACTTCCCTCTTTTCTCTTTGTGTGATAATATTCAGCTGTTCTGAAACACCTGAATTTTGGAAGCCCTGTGAAGGGAGCAACACATTTCGTTTCATCGTTTCTAATGTTACTACAGCTTCAATAACGCCTGCAGCGCCCAATGTATGACCAAAAAAACCTTTCATACTATTAAGCGGAACATTTTGTAAACCAGCAACCGAAAAAGCTTTCGACTCCATTTCATCATTAAATGCAGTTGCGGTTCCATGAGCTGAAATAAAATCAATTGCACTTCCACACTCAGCCTCTTTCATAGCATTCGAAACCGCTAGAGCCAGTTCTTCACCTGTACGTGACGGGCCTGAAATGTGATTAGCATCGTTGCTTACCGAACCACCGGCAACTTTAATTTTCTTGTCATTTATATTTAACAAACGTTCATTCGATGTCAGCAATAAAGTTCCGCAGCCTTCTCCAAGCGTAATTCCTTTTCGAGCTGCATCATAGGGTTTGCAAGGCTCATCACTCAATGCTTTGAAGGAATTGAACCCAGATAAAGTAAATTCAGAAACCAAATCACCACCTGAAACAATTACATTATCATATTGTCCCGAATAGATTAAACGCTGAGCAGTGATAATGGCAAGAACACCTGAAATACAGGCATTGCTCACAACCAAAGGATAATTCTTCATTCCGAAATAACGTGTAATTTCACTTGCCATTTTAGCAAGCAATAATCGTTTCTCAGAAAAACCTCCGTAATTTTCTTCTTCCAGCAGATTGATATTTCCTTTGGTGGTTGAAATAATCAAAAGCGTATTTTCAGATTTTACATCTACACCTGATTTTTCGATCACATCAGCAATGGAGAGAATAAATATTTCTTCAAGTCGGGTGTAGTTCAGATGATTGCCCAGAGCAGAAAATTTCTTATTCAACTTTCCGTCATCAACAAGTGAAGCGTAAAATGAAAAAGACAAAAAATCTTCACGAGTAATTTTCTGTATTCCGGTTCTGCCCTGCTCCATGGCTGAAAAATTTTCTTCAGCAGTAAATCCCATTGAAGAAATTATGTTTCCCTGAGCAGCGAAAACAATTTTCATTTCAATAAACCATTTTTCTTTTTCCAGCTTTCAAAATAGGGAGGATGATTGAGAAAAAGATTGCTGTTCTTGTCTAAAAAAACCTGAATGGTTTCGCCCGTTGCAGATAAAGCACCATCTGACTTGCAAAATATTTTATAACGGAAATGAATTTTTGCTGCAGGATTATTGACAAACTCTGTTTCAATAATGGCCACATCACTGTATTTTAAAGGCTTTTTGTGTTCGCAAAGGGTTTTGACAATTGGTGTTGCAAAACCTTCGTTATACATGGCAAGGTAATTCAGTCCGTGTTCTGCCGAAAAAGCCTCACGCCCGTCCTCAAAATATTTAATGTAGTTGCCGTGCCAAACAATGCCAAGCGCATCAGTATCGCTGAAGCGAATTTGTATTTCGGAACGGGAAACTAATTGGGCTTTTTTCAATGTTAAGAAATTGTAAAAATTGCGGCTGCAAAGAAAGTAAAAAAAGCCGCCTGTTTGCCGTCTGTATTACAAATACTGACCAACATCAATTATTAATTTTCAATCTTCAACTTTTTGATTGCCTTTATTGGGCCGGGACAAACTGATTGATGGCAATTAATACAACGCTGAACAAGGCTGTTGTAGTTTGTTTCAAGTTCACTGGGCGAGGAATGATACAATTGTTTTAAACCTTCAACATAGCTGGCAGCAAAGGCTTCAAATTCTTCGGTCTTCACTGTTTGGTCTGTAGGTTTCGCTGTATGAATTTTCAAAAAAGCTTCCGGAAATTTATCCGGAAGCTTTCCCTGCGCAACCAGTTCTTTTATTGCCGCTGTTGAGTCATTCATCATGCGCATAAGTAGGGCTAGTTCACTGTCGCCATTGGGGTTGAGAGGCTTGTCAGAAGCATTTTTGCATTTAAACAAAAACAAACTGAAAAATGTCGCTAAAAAAATTAAGCTGATTTTACCAACGAATGCTGTTTTCATCGAGATTAAACCTTAAGCGTGTATTGCAATGAAATCGTTCGCGGAGCCTCAATTTTAAGTGGGCGAAGCGAGTACTCTCTGTTCAGAAAATTACTGCTGATAAGTGCAATTTTATGACTTGGTGAAATCTGATAACTCAAGCGGATGTCCATCACAATGTTACCATGTTTGTTATCACCGATAATAATTTTATCTGATACACCTTGTTGTGAAGGTATATAAATGTCACCACGATATTGAGGCAAACCGGTTTGTAAAACTGTATTATCCAAAGCATAAAAATTGCGGTCGAGATTTTTCATATAACTATAATAGCGACAACTGTATCCAAGTGTAAATTTTTTATAAGAAAATTCTACATCAATTTTTGCAATATGCTTGAAACGATATTTTAAGATGTTTGTAGTATCAATACTTGTATTTTTGAAAGTCAATTCATTTCCCTGTATACCACTTATCGAATTATCTGTATCAACACTATCAGTTCCGAATACAAAATCAGGGCTAAGATTTTTAGGAGTTGTATAGGTATAACCAGCTAATACATTCATGCCAAAATGTTTTGTAAACTGTCCCCTGCCGATAATGGAAATATCTATACCACGAACTTGAATATCTGCTGTATTCATAAATCTAAAACCATTACTTGAAACACCAGGAGTCGGTTTCCACTGAGCAAAAACATACTCCATAGCATTCTGATATTCCTGCCAAAATCCTGCGAGATCAATGTAACCAAAGAATTTCCCGATTTTAAAACCTTGCTTAATACCCATTTCAAAATTCCAGCTTGTTTCTGGTTTTAAAGTTTGATTTGGAAATACTCCTAACCCTCCGGCACTGGTTTGAATATACTTTTCAGCAATAGTTGGAAAACGATAGCCTTGACCATATGAAGTTCTGAAGTAGGTTTCTTTAGCTGCTTTCAGGCTTAAACCACCCCTGAGAACAGGCTTTGTAACAAACTCCTGCTCATTAATCTGAAAAAATTCATAGCGCACACCTCCTGAAAAATTCACCACATCTTTCCAGAATTTTTTATCAACCTGCATGTAGCCGGCTGCATTTTTTGAATTGTTCAACCCATTTGAATCTGCATTTGCAATATATAATTGTGACCATGAATCAACATAGCTACCTGTAAGTCCTGCTGTCATTGTCAACCCGTCTAAAGATTGCCACGATCTCTGAAATTGATAGTCGCCAAAGAATACTGTACTTATATTACTCTGGTTATTTCCATTATCATTATCAGTGTGATTAATTCGTGTTCTTAAACTGTGGCGGTAGCCTTTAGGGCTATAATAGGTTATAAACGGATCAATGTAAAACAGAAACATATCCTGCACGGTCATTGTTGCAGGAAATGCGCTATATATTCCTGATCCTGCCGTATCCCAAACCAAAGAAAAATTAGTGTGTGAAAGCATAAAATTTCCATTTACCCCAACAGCCAACCCTTCCACCTTTTTGAACCGGTAACGCAAATTAAAATTAACTCGGGCTTTTCTGTCCTGAACATCTTTTTCGGAGATTGAATAACTCTGAAATACTGAATCTCTTGCTGTTTTAATAACCGGAGGACCAATATAATTATGGTCATACAAGACATTTCCGCCAAACACAAAATCAAGCTGACCAATTTTACGGGAGTGAAAAAAATTCATCCCCGAAAAGTTGGCAATGCCATCCCACCATTTTGCTTCTTTAGTAGCCGGTGTACTGTACATCCCCGTAAAAACATTCACGTTGGTTAACGGCTCGTTTTTAGGATATGCTGTGCGTATATTGATAATGCCGTTAA
>CAMAVO010000070.1 GCA_945861685.1 Chitinophaga pinensis
AGAATATCTTCAACTGAAATCAATACTTCGGGCGGAGTGTAAGGTGCCTGCCATGTATTAAGCAGAATAAAATGGTTGCCGGAGCCGAAGAATTGAAGCGCATATTTTAATGCATTTCGCGCATTGGAAGAAAAATCGGTTGGCAGCAGAATGTTTTTCATATTTCAGTTCGATTATATGTAAGTGCAAATATCTATCAGCGTTGCTCAATGTTTAATGAGGTTCATCAGTCATGGATATGATTAATGTCATGTTTTTGCATGAGCGACATCACATCTTAAGCACTGCTTTCAATCCAATTTTGCACCAACAAAAAACTATGTTATAATGAAAAATAATGAAAATGTTCAGGTTGCATCCGTTTTGCGTGCAGCGGGTCATGTTGTGCGAGTAGAGATACTTGAATTGCTCAACAAAGAAGGTGAAGTTTCTGTGAATGATATTTGCGAGAAACTAAAAATTGAGCAATCACTCACCTCTCACCACCTCAGTCTGCTTGCTAAAGCAGGTTATATTAAAGGAACACGCAGAGGGAAATTTATTTTTTACGCTGTTGCATCGCGCGAACTTTTTGGTTTTCTGCAGGTTGCCAAAAAGCAATTGGGTATATAGATTAATCATTCCTTTAGGAAATGATAATTTTGCCGGAATGGAATATCGGATTGCAATAATTAACTCTTAATATCTACGAGCTATCTATCAGATATTGTTTGAATCAGCCGGTGAAGGATTGCTTGTTGCAAACAAGGAAGGAACTATTCTCATGGCCAATCCTCGTGTTTGCGAAATGTTCGGTTATTCAAAAATCGAATTGATTGGTAAAGAAATAGACATGTTGGTGCCCGACCACTTGCGGCACAGACACATAAAGCACCGTGAAGGTTACCATCATCATCCTAAAAAACGATCCATGGGCAAGGGTGTTGATCTTCAGGGTCAACGCAAGGACGGTTCTTCTTTTCCTCTTGAAATAAGTCTTAATTATTTCCAAAATGAAGATGATATACTAGTAATGGCTTTGCTCATCGACATTACCGAGCGAAAAAAAGCAGATCAAGAGCTTTCAAAGGCTATGAGAGAATTCAGGGACTATAAATTTGCTTTGGACGAAGCAGCTATTGTGGCCATTACCGATCAGAAAGGGATTATCATGCATGCTAATGATAATTTCTGTAAAATTTCAAAATACAGCAGAGAAGAATTGATAGGACAAGATCATCGCATTGTCAATTCAGGCCATCATTCCAAAGAATTTATCCGAAACTTATGGGTAACCATAGCTAATGGAAAAACATGGAAAGGCGAGTTAAGGAACAAAGCGAAGGATGGAACTATTTATTGGGTGGACACGTCCATAATTCCTTTCTTGAATGAAGATGGGAAACCATACCAGTACGTTGCAATACGGGCAGATATTACCGAACGCAAGGTAATGGATGAAAGAATTCTTCAGCTAAATAATGAGTTGGAGCAACGCGTGGAGCAGCGAACAGAAGCATTACAGGAAAGTGAAAAACTTTACAGCACCATCGCTCGCAATTATCCTAATGGAACTATCAGTGTATTTGATGAAGAGTTGCGTTATGTTTTTGTAGAAGGTAAAGAACTTTATAAAATAGGTGTTACCAGCAAAGACCTTATCGGAACAAATTATCTCGACCGGCTTCCCAAAGATATTGGCGCAAATATTAAAACACATCTGCTCAATGTTTTTAAGGGAATAAGCACTTCTTTTGAATTTGAATATCGCAACAATCATTACATACTTAATGCGGTTCCTATGCCTGACAATAAAGGCAATATTCGTCAGATACTGGTGGTAGAGCAAAATGTAACCAAGCAGAAAAAAGCCGAAAATGAAATACGCAAATCTCTGGAGAAAGAAAAAGAACTCAACGAACTGAAATCACGTTTTGTGTCTATGGCTTCTCATGAATTTCGTACACCGCTCAGCACAATATTGTCTTCCGTCTCATTGGTGCAGAAATACGATGCTCCTGAAAACGAAGAAAAGCGAGAGAAGCACATTATCCGAATTAAGTCTGCTGTAAATAACCTAACAGGTATACTGAATGATTTTCTTTCGCTTGATAAACTGGAGACAGGTAAAATTCAAAACAACCCCGTTGAATTTGATGTTGTAAAATTTTCGGAGGAAATGACAGAAGAGATGCAGGCGGTTGCCAAAAAAGGACAAAACATTATTTATAAACACAGCGGCAAAAACACTAGTGTAGTAGCCGATAAACATATTCTTAAAAATATACTTCATAATCTGCTTTCCAATGCCAGTAAGTATTCTGATGAAGGAACAGAAGTAGATTTTAAAACCTTTAGCGATAAAACTAAATTAAAAATTGAAATTCGCGACAATGGAATTGGAATCCCTGAAGAAGAAAAGCAGCATATGTTTGAGCGTTTTTTTAGAGCAAAAAACGCAGTAAACATAGGCGGGACAGGGTTGGGTCTTAACATTGTTAAAAAGTACACAGAACTGCTAAATGGTGAAATAGGATTTGAAAGCAAAGCAGGTGAAGGCACTACCTTCACTCTTATTATTCCACTTAAACCAAAAGCGAAATAATTTAACCAAAAGGCCATGAAAAAAACAATTTTACTTATAGAAGACAATGTTGAGGTTCGGGAAAATACTGCCGAAATTCTGGAACTTTCCAACTACAAAGTGCTTACTGCAGAAAACGGAAAGATAGGTGTTGAAGTAGCCAAAAAATCAAAACCTGATTTAATTATCTGTGATATTATGATGCCGGAAATGGATGGCTACGGAGTTTTGTTCATGTTGGGCAAAGACCCCGAAACATCAGGTATTCCCTTTATTTTTCTTACTGCCAAAGCTGAAAAGAGTGATATCCGCAGAGGAATGGAATTAGGTGCAGATGATTACCTGACCAAACCGTTTGATGAAATGGCCTTGCTTAATGCCATTGAAATACGTTTGAAAAAGAACGAAATATTTAAAAAAGCATTCAGGAAAAATGAAGATGGTCTAACTGAATTTTTAAATGATGCCAGAGGGGTTGAAGAACTTCAGAAACTTTCGGAGTCGCGCAAAAATCGCACTTTTAAAAAGAAGGATATCATTTTCCATGAAGGCGATTTTCCGTACAACCTTTATTTTATTGTTAAAGGAAAAGTAAAAAATTTCAAGATGAACCGTGACGGAAAGGAGTACATCACTGGTGTTTCAAAAGAAGGTGATTTCATCGGCTACATGGATATCCTTGAAAATACTGATTTTACTGAATCGTCAGAGGCAATGGAAGATACGGAAATACAGACTATCGTACGTCAGGACTTTCTTTCGCTGATATACAGCAACCGCGATGTGGCTGCCAAGTTCATAAAAATGCTTTCGGGTGATTTGAAGGAGCGCGAAGAGCGCATGCTTAACCTTGCCTATAACTCCGTGCGTAAACGCACCGCAGATGCTTTACTTATGTTGCAGAAAAGATATAACGCAGAGGAGGCCGGAAAAGCTTTACCCGTTTCGCGTGAAGACCTTGCGGGAATTGTGGGCACTTCTACCGAGTCGGTTATACGCACGCTGAGTGATTTTAAAGAAGAAAAACTCATCATTATTGAGGGGCGCAACATTACCTTGCTAAGCAGCGATAAGTTAAAAAAAATCTGGTAAATGAATTTTTAAGAAATTTGCTCTGCCTAAAACCTCTTAAATTAATGATACCTCCATATAAACACCGAGCTGCAATTCAAATACGTTTTTGTGATACCGATTCACTGGGACATGTAAACAACTCCAACTACCTTTCTTATATGGAACTTGCGCGTATCAGCTATATTGATGATGTGTTTGGCAATTCAATCAATTGGGCTTCTGATGGGGTTATTCTTGCAAAAGCGGTGGTTGATTTCAAACTTCCTGTAATGCTGAATGATAAGCTTTTTGTCTACATCCGCACCTCGCGTTTGGGCACAAAGAGTTTTGATATAGAATATCTTTTTGTGCGTGAAGTTAATGGCGAAAACGAAATTGTTTCTTCGGGTTCAACTGTAATGGTTGCATACAATTATGCAAATAATAAAACCATTGAGATATTGCCGGAGTGGAGAAAGCGAATCGAGGACTACGAGAAATAATCAGTAGCGGATTCCAAACGTAAGCATAAAGCTTCCTGCAACATTATTTACCTCTGCCGAAGCAGCTGTTGTTGCATCCAACACATAAAGGTTATATCTGTTCTTTTGTGAGAAATTCAACAGATAAGCAGCATCCATGTAAAAACCGTTTGTGCGAAAACCTGCACCAAGAGAGGCGGTTGAATTATCAATTTTAAATGTTTTGGAATAAGGACTTCCAAATATTGCATAACCTGCGCGAGCGCTGAAGATTTTGTATCTCCATTCTGTTCCGATGCGGATATTTCCTGTGCCGTGATAATTGTCTTTCACATTTTTATTCTCAGCAGAAAAATTGTAGTTAGATGAATTCAATTTTGCTGTGGAATAATTCACGTATTCATAATCAACACTTATTAGTCCGGCTTTGCCTGCGATAAATCCAACACTTGCGATTGCTTTCAAAGGCGTGGTAAGTGTGTACTGAAAATTGCCTGCCGGAGATTCTGCTGTAAAATCCTGATTATAAATTTTTGAACTCATGCCGGATATCCAGTTGTCGGTTAACCTGAAGTAGGTTGGAGTATGGAATGCTCCACCAACGCGCACCCAATCAGTTATTCTATAAATAACACCTAATTTCAAGTTAAAACCGTTACCCGAAGTTTTCAGTGTTTCGGTATATTTTAGTGAGGTAAATTGAGCTATCGTGTCTAAATCATCAGTTTCTTCATAAACCTTTTCTTGCGTGTATTTTACGTTTGGAATTCCTATTGTTGCTCCAAGATAAAGTTTGTTACTGTAGTTGCCTCCGAATGCAATTACTGTTTCACCCATTGAGCCCCGGGTAGTTGCTTGTAATTTTTGCAGTTGACCGTAATTGCCCATGGGAGTATTATAAATACTGGTCTCTCCTGAAGCTGTATCTATAACATATGTTTGCCATGCCAGGTTTGCATCAAAGGGATTTGAATTTGCCAAATCACTGTAAGATGTTCCGTAAGCCTGGCTTGCAAAGGCATCAGCAATAGAGTGATCAAAATTTCTGCCTTCAATGCTAACTCTGTTTTGAAAACTGTTGAGACGATTGTAACCAATACCAAAATTGAAATTCAACCAACCATAAGTGCTGCCCTCTTTATTTCTAACGCGGGTAAATACAGCTCCTAAGCTTCCGAAATTGAAATTCAGTTTATTGTCTTTGGTTCTGGTTCCGCGGTAATCAGCTGTTGATGTTGAGTTGTAAAGCGAAGGAGTTAATGATAATTCGCTGCTTCTGTAAAGAGCAATACCTGCCGGATTGAAACTCAGTGTTGTGAAATCACTTCCCAGTGCTCCGAAAGCGCCACCCAGTCCAGCAAATCTAGCTGTTCCGGTTGGTGAAGTTTGCGAATAACGCAAAGCATCTGCTTCATTTTGTGCTGTTGCTGATAGTGCAAGTAGACCTAATATACTGCTTAAAATCTTTGTTCTCATTTTTCGTTTTCTGAAATAAATCGGTCAAAAATTATCTTGGACCTCTTCCGTTTCCGCTGCCACTGCCACTTTTGCTGTTTGAGCCACCCGAGTTGAAATTTCCACCGCCTTTGTTGCCGCTCCCATTGTCAGAACCTCTGTTGTTGTTATTGTTCTGATTGAAGTTCTGACGCTCATTCTGTTGAGGTTTATAATCATTTCCGCGGTTGTTGTTATTCGGCTTCTGTTGTTGCTCATACTGTGGTTTGTTGCCGTTATTCTGACGCTGGTTATTATACTGGTTGTAGTCATAATTCCTTTGCGGTTGTGTATTCTGCTGGTTACCATTGTTTCTATTATACTGGTTTTGTTGGTTACCATTGTTGTTATTCTCACGCTGGTAATAATCCTGCTGCGGTTTTGTTCTTTCAGGAGCAATATATTGTTCCGGTCTTGCCTGTTGTGTTTGGTTAGGCACTATACGGCTTGATTCAGGGCGGGTATAAACTCCTTGTTGTTGCTGAGTTGTTGTCTGAGGTCTGCTGTATTTATCAGCATTATTTTCAGGTTTTGCATACTCCGTTTGTTTAGGTAATTCTTTGCTTTGTTGTGTTGCACCGTTTACATTATTTTCTTTTGTAAAGCGGTCGGCACCGTTTTGCTGAACACCAGGATTTTTCTCCAGTTCTTTTGTCCCCTGTGTTTGCTGTTCCTTGCCAACAGTAGTGTTTCCGGGTTTAATCTCTTTTGTGTTCGGATTGTAAACCGGGTCTTTCACCTTGGTAGCATTCTCTTTACCGATATTGAAACCATCAATGTTTGGTTTGTTGGTTTCTTTGGAATAGTTAGCAACATTCAATTTGCTTCCGGTAACAGTTCCCTGAGTAACAGAAGACATGTATTGTTCTTTGAAAGAAGTTTTCCCTGCATAACCACTTCCTGTCTGATTTACACTCCTGTGTCCGTAATAGAAGTTGCTGCTGTTATCGTAAGTGTTATAATAATTATTGTAATAACCGTTATTATAACCATTGTAGTAGCCGTTATTATAGCCGTTCCAATAACCGTTGTTGTAGCCATTCCAGTAGCCATTGTTATAACCCCAACCATTGTTGTAAGGGTTTCCATACCAGTTATTGTAGCAGTTGAATCCGTTGTAACCGTAATAAGGTGAACCCCAACCACCGTAACCATATGGGTAGGATCCCCAGCCATAGTTAAAAGTTATTGATGGTCCCCAAAAGTTATAGCTTGAATAAATGCTGGTTCCATAAAAATAAGGGTCGTAGTTATAGTAGTACGAATTGGTGTAATAATTATTGTAATACCCAAAACCGTAAGAAGGATTTTGGAATCTTCTTATGCGGGCAGCATATGAATAATCGTAATAATCATCATACACAAACTGGTCGTCATAATAGTTGTTATTGGTAACGTACGTATTACCTGTTGTGCTGTCGGTATATTGTTGTGTGTTTGAATTATTGCTCGAACCGTTTGGGTCGTAATAATCATCCTGCTGTTGGTTGTTACTCTGATTATTTTGAGCAGGTGTATAGTTATCAGGATTCGTCTGATAAGCCTGACTTGCCGGTGTGTAAACATCATCATCGCTGTATGCGCCTGAGTAGTAACTTGATTTACAACCTGCAATTGTTAGCAGTGTTGCTGCAAATAATATTGATAAAGTTCTCATGGTTTTTCCTCCTTGAAATTTTGTTGTAGTAGATGTGTTCATGACAGCGATTTTTAATTTTAACTTTGCTCGGCTTTAAACTTAAGCCCGCTACAAATTTACAAAGACCATACCAAGATTTATGAGCAAAGATTTTTCAACCCGAGAAGAGAATTATTCCAAGTGGTACAACGATATAGTAACCAAAGCTGATTTAGCTGAAAACTCGGCTGTGCGCGGCTGCATGGTGATAAAACCATATGGCTACAGCATCTGGGAAAAGATGCAGGCCGTTTTGGACAAAATGTTTAAAGATACGGGGCATGAGAATGCCTATTTTCCGTTGTTTATTCCTAAATCTTTTTTCTCAAAAGAAGCCAGTCACGTTGAAGGTTTCGCCAAAGAATGTGCTGTGGTAACACACTATCGCCTTAAAACTGCTCCCGATGGTAAAATTGTAGTAGATGAAGATGCAAAACTGGAAGAAGAACTGATTGTTCGCCCTACTTCTGAAACCATTATCTGGGATACCTATCGCAGTTGGATTCAATCGTATCGTGATTTGCCTTTGCTGATTAATCAATGGGCGAATGTGGTACGCTGGGAAATGAGGACACGATTATTTTTAAGAACTGCTGAATTCCTTTGGCAGGAAGGACATACAGCACACGCAACCAGACAGGAAGCTGTTGAAGAAGCTGAAAAAATGCTGAATGTTTATGCTGATTTTGCTGAAAATTTTCTGGCACTACCAGTTTTAAAAGGCGTGAAATCAGAAAACGAACGTTTTGCAGGTGCTATTGAAACCTATTGCATTGAAGCACTGATGCAGGATGGGAAAGCTTTGCAGGCAGGAACTTCACATTTTTTAGGACAAAATTTCGCCAAAGCTTTTGATGTAAAATTTACCGGAAAAGATGGCAAACAGGAATACGTTTGGGCTACTTCTTGGGGTGTTTCCACACGATTGATGGGTGCTTTGATTATGGCACATTCAGATGATAATGGTTTGGTTTTGCCTCCAAAATTGGCGCCTAATCAGGTTGTAATTGTTCCTATTTATAAATCAGACGAGGAATTGGCAAAGCTGAACGATAAAGCATCTGAAATTAAAAAATCATTGGAAGCACTTGGTATTCGCGTGAAATATGATAACCGCGATACGCATAAACCCGGTTGGAAATTTGCAGAATATGAATTTAAAGGTGTTCCATTGAGGATTGCTATTGGTCCCCGTGATTTGGAAAACGGAACAGTAGAGTTAGCTCGCAGAGACACAAAGGAAAAGGCAACCTACCAACAGACTGATTTAGCACATAAAATTGAGCATCTGCTTGGACAAATTCAAAGTAATCTTTACCAGAAAGCGCTTTCGTTCCGTGAGCAAAACACCACCAATGTTGATACATGGGAGGAGTTTGTAAACCAGATTGAAGGCAAGGGTGGCTTTGTTTATGCACATTGGGACGGCACAAAAGAAACCGAAGAAACGATAAAGGAGAAAACAAAAGCTACGATTCGTTGCATTCCACTTGATAATAAGAAAGAAGAGGGTAAATGCATTCTTACCGGAAAGCCATCAACACAGCGCGTAGTGTTTGCAAGGGCTTACTAATAAGCTAAGTACTGAAGGTGAACGTTGTTTTTCAAATAATTTTTGCAGAAAACCTTTTTACTGTTACATTTGCGCTCCCATTTCGGGAAAAACGTCAGTTCTTTATCATATTTGGCCCGTTCGTCTAGGGGTTAGGACGTCAGGTTTTCATCCTGGTAACAGGGGTTCGATTCCCCTACGGGCTACATCAATTAAGCCTGAAATTATTGTTAATCAATAGTTTCAGGCTTTTTTATTTTCCTGGAGTAACCATTAGGTCACACTTTCCTAGATCTTCCCAAAATCCGGGATAAGATTTTTTCACTGTTTCAGGATTTTGAATGTCAATTTTCTCACAAACTAATGCAAGAGGAGCAAATGCCATTACCATACGATGATCATCATAGGTTTCAATAGTCTGTTCTGATTTTTTGAATTGTCCAATTAAGGTGTAGTAATTGCCTTCTTTTATAAATTCCTTGCCGATTTTTTTTAATTCGGTTTGAAGCGCAACAATACGGTCGGTTTCTTTAATTTTTAAGTTCTCAATTCCAGAGAATTGAATTTTCAAATCAAGTGCTGCTGCAATTACTGTCAGGCTTTGTGCAAGGTCAGGGAAATTGGGGAAATCGATTTTGATTGACGATTGACGATTGACAATTGATGATTGACGAAGTTTGATTCCGCTATTCAGAAATTCAGTTTCCACACCAAACTGTTTCATTAGTTCCGGCAAAACAGAATCGCCTTGCTGGCTATTTTTCTGCAAACCATTTAAAGTGATTTCTGCATCTTTTGAAAGAGCAACTACTGAATACCAGAAAGCTGCTGCACTCCAGTCTGGTTCAACTTTATAAGATTGCTGAACATATTTTTGATTTGGAATTTCAATTGTGTTTTCTCTCCATGAAACAGAAACTCCAAAATGTTTCATTAAAGCAACAGTCATTTCAGCGTACGGTTTTGAAACAAGATTTCCTTTGATTTTTATTTTAACCCCGTTTTCTAAAATAGGAGCAATCATTAATAAAGCAGAAAGAAACTGGCTGCTAATTGTTCCGTCAACTTCAACTTCATTTTTAGTCAATCTTTTTCCTTTGATTTTGATAGGAGGGAAGCCTGTGTTTTCAAGGTATTCAATGTCTGCTCCTAAGATTTTCAGTGCATCTACCAAAGGAGCAATTGGTCGCTTTTTCATGCGTTCCGTTCCGGTCAAAATCTTTTCTGCTTCGCAAACTGCAAAGTAAGCTGTGAGAAAACGCATGGCTGTTCCGGCAGCACCAACATCAATTGTTTTATCAGTTGATTGAATCGCGTTCAGTAAAATTTTTGTGTCTTCCGCTGCCGAAAGATTTTCTATTTCAAAATCTCTTCCGCTCAGTGCGCGGATAATCAGTGCACGATTACTTAAGCTTTTTGATGCAGGTAAATTTATGGTAACACGAATTGGCTTTTGCGGTGCGCTGATTTTTGCAATCATTGAAAGGTGTTTAACCTGTAGAACGAAAGTGCCGCCAGTATTTCTTCTTCGCTGCAAGGTTTGTCAACTTCAGCGCTTCCAATGCGGCTGAGAAGTGTAAAACGTATTTCACCTTTTGCGTTTTTCTTGTCATTGCGCATCAGGTTGATGAAATCTGCGAATGCTTCTTTTTTAACAGGGTAGGAGTCGAAAACTCTTAGAATGAAAGAGACTATTTCGTGTAAATCATTTCTTCCCAAACCGAGTTTACGGTGCGATAAAAACGCTTCGCATATTATGCCTGCTGCTACTGCTTCGCCATGCGAAATTGGTTTACGGTCGTGTTCTAATGAATAGCTTTCAAACGCATGACCAATGGTATGCCCGAAGTTTAAAACTTTCCGCCAGTTAGCTTCTTCGGGGTCTTCTACTACAATGTTGTTTTTGATTTTGAGCGATTGAAAAATAATATCGTCTGTAATATCATTTCGCACTTTTTTTATTTCACGAATGGAGTTCCAGTATTGTCGGTCTGCAATTAATCCGTGTTTCACAACTTCTGCAAAACCTGATTTTAATTGGGAAGGTGGTAATGTTTCCAGAAATTTAGGAGCAACAAAAACTTCTTCAGGGAAAGCAAAAAGTCCGACCTGATTTTTGATGTTGTTCAGGTCAACTCCTGTTTTTCCGCCAATGGCGGCATCTACTTGTGCAAGCAATGAAGTGGGGATATTAATGAAGTCAATTCCTCGTTTAAATGTTGCCGCAACAAAACCTCCCATGTCGCAAATAACACCGCCACCTAAATTAAGGAGCAAGGATTTTCTGTCGGCTTGCAGTTCGCTCATTGCACTCCACAACTGGAAACACACATCAAGACTTTTGTTTTTTTCCCCGCTTTCAGTTTCAATTATTTCGGCATCAGCAAGTTCTTCGGTGGCGGCAAGTAAAACAGGCAGACAATGTTTTATTGTGTTTTCATCCACCATGATAAACTTCCGGCAACCTGTGTAGCGTGTGGTTCTCAGCAATTCATCCAACTCAACAAAGGCATTGTCACCAAAGTAAATATTGTGTCCGATGGATTGGAGAACTCTTGACATCTTCTACTTTTTGTGCAATTCGCGGTTCATTATTTCGGTTTGAATACGAATGGATTCTTCGTGAACCAGTTGATACAGTTTTTTTGAAAATTCTTTTTGCATTCCCAGATTTTCGGATTGAGCCAGAATGTTTTTTAACACGATATTCCAGCGTTCCAGTTGGAGAATTGTAACGTTGTTTTCCTTTTTATACAAGCCTATTTCTTCCACTAATTGCATACGGGCGGCAAGAATATCCACTATGTCGAGGTCAATTTTATCAATGCGTTGGCGCAGTTGTTCCAGGCGATTAGAGAATTCCACATTGCCTGAAACAGGGCTGCGGAAAACCAATTGCGATAATAGTTCTTTCAGTTTTGAAGGTGTGATTTGCTGCTGTGCATCACTCTTTGCGTTGGTCGGGTCAATGTGTGTTTCAATCATCAGCCCGTCCATGTCGAGGTCAAATGCTTCCTGAGCGACAGATAATAACAACTCTCGTTTTCCTGCAATGTGGCTGGGGTCGCAGAGGACGGGAATATGCGGCATCTGAATTTTCAGTTCAATCGGTATTTGCCAGTTGGGTGCATTGCGGAATTTGTTTTGGCTCAGCGAAGAGAACCCGCGATGCACAGCAATTACTTTATCAATGCCAACATTGTTCAGTCGCTCAATAGCACCCTGCCAGAGTTGTACATCGGGATTGATGGGATTCTTCACCATCACAGTTATGTCAACTCCTTTCAGTGCATCCGCAATTTCCTGAACGGTAAAAGGGTTTACAGTTGTTCGCGCACCGATCCAGATGATGTCAATTCCTGCTTTCAAGCATTCTTCAACGTGTTGTGCGTTTGCTGCTTCCACTGCGGTAAGCAAACCGGTCTGTTCTTTTGCTTTTTTCAGCCATTGTAAACCGATTGCACCAACTCCTTCAAATGAATTAGGTCGTGTGCGTGGTTTCCAGATGCCGGCACGGAAAATCTGTACCTGCTCAATTTTTGCCAGCTCTGTTGCCGTTGCCAATACCTGCTCTTCGCTTTCTGCGCTGCACGGACCTGCAACAATCAAAGGCTTTTTAAATTTACCGAACCACTCTTTATTTCCTTTCTCTGACATTCTACTTGTAAATTTCATTTCTCAAAAAATGGTCTGCAATTACTAATGCAGCCATTGCTTCCACAATAGGAACTGCACGCGGAACTACGCAAGGGTCGTGGCGACCTTTTCCTTCTAGGGTTACTTTGTTTCCTTTTTTATCAATGCTTTGTTGGTCCTGCATAATGGTTGCAACAGGTTTAAATACCACATTGAAACGGATTTTCATTCCGTTGGAGATGCCGCCTTGTATTCCGCCTGAATGGTTGGTTGCTGTTTTTGTTTTGGAAGTAAACACATCGTTGTGTTCCGAGCCTTTCATTTTCGTTCCCTCAAATCCACTTCCATATTCAAATCCTTTTACTGCATTGATGCTGAGCATTGCTTTTCCTAAATCGGCATGAAGTTTATCAAATACGGGTTCGCCTAAACCTACAGGACAATTGGTGATGACTGCCGTAATTACTCCGCCAAGCGTGTCGCCTTCTTTGCGTGTTTTTTCAATCAGCTGTATCATCTTTTCTGCCGTTACTTTGTCGGGGCAGCGAACAATGGTGCTTTCAATTTCTTTGTTGCTGAAATTTTTTTCGGTTTCTTTCATCTTTACCATTCCTACCTGCGAAACCCATGCATTGAATTCTATTCCCTGTTTTTTCAGCAGCAGTTTGGCG
>CAMAVO010000071.1 GCA_945861685.1 Chitinophaga pinensis
TACACCAAGTATTTTGTAGTAGTTATAAATCATAAAATACTAACGCTAAACTTTTACTGAAAAGTATAGCAATAGTACGAAAAATTGATCCAGCGAGAAAGACGTGAATAAAACTAAATGAATTTTAGAATACCCAGTTCTTATTGTTGGTAGCTGTTTCGTGAGCAGGTTGTTCTTCTTCCAGAAGTTCGTAATTTCCGTAATCGTCAAAACTGCTTAGGCTGAAATTCTTTTCTAAGTTGTATAAGGCTGTAATATCATCCATCAATGTTTGCGGAATGTACGTAGTGTTTTTTTCAAAGCTCAGCATGTTCAGCATCCCGCCATTCTCAAGCTGAGCAACAGAGTTAGGGATGATTTCAAAATTAGTAAATCCAAGTTGAGCCAATTCCGTTTGTGCGGCAGTTAGTTTTTCAACATCATCGGCACAGATGTAGAAACTCCAGCGGTATTGGTTATCAAAATCCCATTTCTCCTGTTCCAGTAAATCACCGAAATAGAGTTGTATGTTTCCGATGGTATGACCAGGGAACTGGGCGCTGGCAGTGGTGAAGAGGGTGAGGGTAAAGAGGGTTATGAGAACTGATTTCATTGCCGGAGTTTTTTTTGTCGTTTAACGATGATATAAGTGAAAGGTTTGGGAGTTCGATGAACGACCAATCACTCCAGCGGATAAATCATCACCGCACTTCCCGAGGCGGTAACTAATAAGGAGGGGATATCACCATTGCCTAAGGCAACATCAAACAACGTGCTGCCTGCCAGCGGAAAATCTTCTTCCACTCCGCCATCGGCAGTAAAAATAAATACCTCACTGCTACCCTTGCAAACAGCACCTAAGCGTTGCCCGTCCCATGTTTCGGTAATCAGAGGAGGCAAATTGGTTTCGCTTTCAAATTTATGACCAAACAGCGTTTCGCCTTTGGCATTGTAAACAAACAATTCGTTCAGGTCGCTGAAAATAAGTTCAGGCGTTTTGTCTGAATTGATGTCGCCATAAACAAAATGATGGTGCGCTGTAAATTCTTTCGCTGTAATTTTTTCCGTTTTGCCGCTCATGCTAACGGTATAAACCTTGCCGGTGCTGTCGGTAAAAGCAATAAGTCCGTTAAAAGTCTGCAAGGTGTTATGCCCGAACCGGAACTTCTCTTTTACCTTAGCCTTGTCACTTCCCTTGCGGTCAAGAATATTGAGTTTGCCGTCAGCTTCTGCAATTACAATAAAATCTTTCCCCCCGGTGCGCACATGTACAATGGGTTGCGTAACCACTTCGTTCGTTTTCTTAAATCCCCAGCCTTTCACTGTTTCTCCTTTAGCATCCATGCAATACACCTTTTTGTTTTTGCAGGCAACAAACAGGCGGTAGTCGCGCTTGCCATCGTAATCAAAAACCGACAGGGGTGAAGTGGCAGGCGCTTCCAGTTCAATCGGGTATTTCGGAACATCTTCGCCCTTGCGGTCAACTAAGTAAATGAAGTTGGTGGTGCCAAACAGGATTTGAAGTTTTCCGTTCTTGTAAACATCCACCTGATGCACCTTGCCGTTTATTTTTTCGGGAATTTGTTTCTTCCACAAAATGGTCCCCATGCTGTTGATGAGGTAAACGTTGTTGGCATCGTCCTGCACAAAGACTTCATTCTCGCCCGAGAATGAGTTTTTCAGGAACACCGGCTTTCCGCTCACGGTTGTATCTAAGCGAGCCTCAAAAACATTGGCTTTAGTGCCGCTGTAATCGACATTGTATTTCAGGTAAACATTGGTGTAAAAGGCGCTTCCGTTTGAACTCATCTGCACGGCAAGTCCTTCGAATTTGCGCATCGTTTCTTCGCTCTTTTTCAGTTCTTTTGAGGTTTCGCGGTTAGCATATGAGTCAATGATATTCTTTGAGCGCGAAGGGCTGGAATAGGCAAAAACATTAAAGGTAGAGGAAAGGTTTTCGCTGTAGGTAGAGAAGTAAACATCTTTGCCCAGCGTTTTATCAGCAATGTAATAGTTGATGTAATTTTTTACCGACTGCATGCTGTTGCCAAATACCACGTAATCACCCAGAATAGTGTAATAGGTAGTTTGCATCTGCTCAAATGCAGAGCCGAATAAGCGCGGTAAAACTTGAGGTAAATTAATGTTGGTAATGGTATATTCCTGATAAACTTCCTGTTCAGCCACACCTTGTTTTTCCGAAAGACTTTTCACCAGCCCTGTAAGCAGATCAGATGCAAGTTCTGCTTTGCGCGCCCTGAAAACGGCATACGTGTTGTCCGAAAAAGATGCTGCCTTTGGCTCGGCAATGCATACGCCAAACTCGCTGCCCATCCACGAGAACATGCTCAGTTCAATGTCGACATCGTAAGTGGTGTTAATGTTTTTTACCTCCTTTTCGTAGCGCTCCAAATCTTTTATTCGTTTCAGGTGGGTTTTGTAATCATTGTAAAAACTCAGGATATCACCAATCCCGAAGAACATAAATGTTGCCGTGTTTGCAGGCAGCACCGCAGGAAACTCAACCTGTTGAGGTTTCTGTACAGTAAACAAATTCAGGTAGTGCGCTGCGGTATCGTTGGGGTAGGTAAAGCCGTTCAGCATCACTCCTTCGGGGCGCAGGTTCATATCCAGTTCACTCCACTCCGCTATTTTTGCAAATGTTTCAAATGACGAAGCACTTTCAGATTTTACAAATACCTGCAGGTAGCCCGGAAAACGTGCATAGTTGATGTAGATATTTACTTCCACATTTTTTCCCGAAGACTCAACAGCCTTCACAAAATAAGTATCCTTCATCATGCTCCCGCCCTTGTTCAGCTGGTCAATGGCAGATTCGGTAAGCAGCAGCGAGTAGCTGGCTATAAACACACCCTGATATTGCGTGTAATAAAATGCACTGTCGGTTTCGCTTTTCTTTACACTTGTTACAATACTATTGCCGTACTCAAAATTGCGGAAAATAGCATCGGGACGGCAAACTGCTTTAACTACTTCATCCAGCCGATCTTTCATATTTGCCTTTTCAAGCGCTATGCAGTAGAGGTATTCCAGGCTGTGATCGGACTGTGTATGCACCGAAATATACATTTTACGGTTGCCGAATATATCAGCCGCTACGGCATTGGTTTTTAGTATGGAATCAATGAAATCTACATTGTCCCTGAAAATCTGAAAGGTCTCGTACTTCTCCAGTTCATCGCGGTAGGTGGCCGTTGTTTTATAAGTTTCCCATGCTTTGCGGAAGTCACGGATTTCAAGAATGATTGCAGCATCGTGTGGTACTGCATTGATGGCATCGGTAGGCTTGGTGCTGTTTCGAAAAAAATACCACCAACCCCCGCCAATAAGGGCGAGCGTAATAATAACCGAAGAAACAATAAGAACCGTACGTTTCATATTCACAGACACACAAAAATAGGGCTAATTAGCCTACTTGTCCCTGATACGAAACATAGATATTAATAGTTCGCTGTCAATATCCCTATTTGGTTTCAGCTTTTTCTGCAACAGCCTCCTGAAGGGTGAGTTCTGAAATATTTTTGCCTGTATTGGCAATAAATAATTTGCTGTTTTGGATTTTGGCAGCTTTCTTCAGCAGGTTTTCAAGTATCACTGTGCCAATTACAAAGCCGTTTCCTTTCTCTGAAATGTTTTCGAATTCAATCAGGTTCAGTTCCTGCTCATTACTGAAACGCACATACAACTCAAGCAATACATTTTTTGAGTAACGGAGTTTTTTGTCCTGCGAGGCTTTGTGGTAAGCATATTTGTAATCGTAGGTAACCGCTGAAATGTCTGATAATACAGCAGATCCGGTTGGGTGACCGCCCGCACCCTTGCCTAAATAAAACTGTTTGTCGGAAAAAGCTGCTTCCACAATCACCCCGTTAAACTCGTTTTCAACAAAGTATAAATACTGATGAGGTGCAACAAAAGTAGGCATGGTGTGAATTGTGATTTCATCGTCATTCAGTTTGCGCACCACGTTTACCAATTTAATTTTCCTTCCGCTTTTGCGCGCATACTCTATATCTGCGGTTGAAAGATTTTGGATCCCCAGGTTCAGAATCTCATCTGGGTGAATGAATAAACCGTATGCATGTGCTGAAATAATTGTGAGTTTGAATTTGGCATCAAAACCGCCCACATCTAATAAGGGATTCGATTCAGCGAAACCTAAATCCTGCGCCTGTTTCAAGGCCGTATCATAATCAAGGTGCTCGTTAAAATTTTTTGAAAGAATATAATTGGATGATCCGTTGAAAATTCCGCTTACAGAGTTTAGTAACTCGTTGTCGTAATATTCCTCCAGCGTGCGGATAATAGGAATACTGCCGCAGGAAGAGGCTTCATACAATAGTGAAACATTGTGTTTGTTTTGCAGTTCAACTAATTCGGCCAGGTGATTTGCCACCATTTTTTTGTTCGCAGTAACTACGCTTTTGCCGGAAGTCATTGCAGTTTTTACAATGTTGAATGCTTCATCGGCATCGTCTATCAACTCCACGACTAAATTAATTTCTGAGTTATTCAGAATGTCGTTTTTATCGAAAGTAAAGAGTTCCATCGGTAATTTGCGCGATTTGCTCCTGTCCTTCACACAGATTTTAACGATGTCGGCTTTGATGCCGCTGCTCTTGGATAATACATCGTAAAGCCCTTGTCCCACGCAGCCGAAACCAAAGAGTCCGATTTTTAATTTTGAAATCATATTATTTGTTTACTGTTAATAAAATTGATTGATAGCCTCTGTAAGTTGTTTTGTTTCCAATAAAAAACCATCGTGTCCGTAAAGTGAATCTATTTCCCTGAACTCTGCTCCCGGAATATGTTCTGCCAGAAATGATTGTTCGTTGGGCGGAAAAAGTATATCAGAAGTAATGCCGACAGCAAGTGTTTTTGCTTTGATAGAAGCCAAGGCATTGGTAACACTTTTTCTTCCCCTTCCAACATTATGTGTGTCCATTGCTTTGGATAAATACCAATAAACATGAGCGTTGAAACGTTTAACCAATTTATCGCCCTGATAATTCTGATATGATGCAGCGCGAAAGTTGTCAGTCTTTTCGTTGGTTTCCTCGCTCTGACTTTGTCGGTAAGCATGGTAGTTACGGTAAGAGAGCAAAGCAATAGCACGTGCTGTTTTCATTCCGTTTTGTCCTGCACTCAGGCTTTCTGTTCTGAAAGTCGGGTCGGTTTCCAGCGCCATGCGTTGCGATTCACGAAAAGCAATTCCCCAGGGCGAATGCAACGCGCTTGTTGCAATAACAACAAGGTGTTCAATGCGTTCAGGTTCTTCGATGCTCCATTCAATGGCTTGCTGTCCGCCCAATGAACCACCAATAACAGTGTGTATTTTTTCAATGCCGAGATGTGCAGCCAGCAATTGTTTTGCCTTCACCATGTCGCGCACAGTTATCATTTGGAAACTGAGAAAATAAGGTTTTTCTGTTTCGGGATTTATACTTGCTGCGCCTGTTGTTCCGTAAAACGAACCAAGTATGTTATCGCAGACAATAAAGTATTCATCAGGATTGTAGAAATCAGTTGCACCAAATAACCCTTTCCACCAGTCAAACACATCAGAACTGGCCGTTAGTGCGTGACAAACCCAAACTACTTTACTTTTTCCGGTAACAAAATTTCCATATGTGTGATACGCAATCTCTAATTCAGGAAGGCTTTTCCCGCTTTCGAGTCTGAATTCTTTTTTATAATGAAACTTTCTGGCACTCATATTATTTGCTTGCATTCAGCGCCTGTTCAACATCAGAAATAATATCATCAATGTGCTCCAGTCCGACAGAAATGCGGACTAGCCCCGGTAAAATTCCCGATTCCAATCGCTCTGCTTCTGTCAACTTTGCGTGGGTTGAGGAAGCCGGATGCGTAACAATGGAACGTGTGTCGCCCAAATTAGCAGAAATAGAAAGCATCTTCAATGCATCCATAAATTTCCTACCTCTCTCCACTCCGCCTTTTACAATAAACGTTACAATTCCACCGCCTGCGCTCATTTGCTTTTTTGCAATTTCGTAATGCGGGTGCGAAGGAAGGAAAGGATATTTCACCAGTTCAACTTCTTTGTTATTCTCCAACCATTGCGCAAGTTTAAAAGCGCTATCAGAATGTCTGTCCATCCGAACAGCTAGTGTTTCCAGACTTTTTGAAATAATCCATGCATTGAAAGGTGAAAGCGCAGGGCCGGTGTGCCTTGCAAATAACTTTATGGTGTCAACATACTTTTTGCTTCCGTTAATGGTGCCGCCCATAACGCGTCCTTGTCCATCTAAATACTTTGTTGCAGAATGAATGATAATATCTGCTCCGTATTTTACAGGTTGTTGTAAATAAGGTGTTGCAAAGCAATTGTCCACTACCAAAATCAGATTGTTTTGTTTTGCAAATTTCCCCAGCCATTCTAAATCAATAATGTCTATTCCCGGGTTTGACGGGGTTTCCACATACAACAGTTTGGTTTCTTTTTTCACCGCAGCCTGCCATGTTTCGGGAGTGTTGATGTCCACATAGCTGTGCGAGATATTCCATTTCGGAAGTAGTTTGGTAATCACGCTGTGCGTAGAGCCGAATATCGAACGACAGGAAAGCAAATGATCCCCTGCATTAAGCAATGCAGCAAAGGTGGTAAACACGGCTGCCATGCCTGTTGCCGTTGTTAAACCTTCTTCTGTTCCTTCAAGAAAATTCATTTTTTCAATCAACTCGCTGTTGTTGGGATTGGTAAAACGGCTGTAAATATTTCCTTCCTTTTCATCCGCAAAAAGCGCACGCATATCTTCCGCATCATCAAACATAAAACTGGAAGTAAGAAAGAGGGGGGTGCTGTGCTCTTTCTGAGCAGTGCGTGCTGTTTGCGTGCGCACGGCAAGTGTTTCAAAATGTTTTGATTTTGCCATAATTATTTTCCGTTGATGGTATAGGAGTAGGTGATGGTCGCAGTCTTTTCTAATGTTTTAGCAACAGAACAATATTTATCCAATGACAATTTGATAGCATGTTCTAATTTATCCTTTTCAATTTTTCCGGTAAGAATAAACTGGATGTGAATGTCGGTGAACAGCGAAGGAATTTTGTCTTTTTCTCTTTCTGCGGTAATCACTACATCGTAATCGTCCACTTCCTGTCTTTGCTTTTTCAAGATGGAGATTATATCAATGCTAGCGCATCCGCCTAGTCCCATAAGCATCATTTGCATCGGGCGAACACCCAAATCATCACCACCATCCTGCGGACCTGCATCAATGGATACGGTTCTTCCGTTTGTTCCAGTGGCTTCAAGGTTGTAGTTTTTGTTGAGGCGTTTAAGTTTTATTTCCATGTTAGTTCGTTTCGTGCAATCCACATTCCTTTTTTGAATTTTCCCACCACCAGCGTCCTGCGCGTATATCTTCGCCCGGCTGTATAGCACGTGTGCAAGGCGCACAGCCGATGCTGACAAAACCTTTGTCATGCAGGGGATTATAAGGAACGTTGTTCTCTTTTAAATACTCAACAACCTGTTCCAAACTCCATTTAGAAAGCGGGTTATATTTAATTAGCTGATACGTTTCATCCCATTGAAACAGCGGCAGGTTTTCGCGTTCTGTGCTTTGTCCGCTGCGCAAACCTGTAATCCATATCTCCTTTCCTTTCAAAGCTCGCTGTAAGGGTTCAACTTTGCGGATATGGCAACATTCCTTGCGGTTTTCCACTGAATCATAAAAACTGAAAGGTCCTTTCTTTGTAAGTAATTCTTCTGTTTTTGTTTTATCGGGGAAATAGGTTTTAATTTCTTTTTTGTAGCGTTTTATAGTCTTGTCAAAGGTTTCGTAGGTCTCGTTGAAAAGCCTTCTGGTGTCAATGGTAAACACTTCAGCAACAAGATTGTTTCTGAAAATCAGATCGGTCAGTACCTGGTCTTCTTGCCCGAAGCTGGTAGAGAAAGCAATGCTTTTATAGTTCTGTGCAAGCGCATCAAGAACTTCAGGAATTGGTTTTTCTTTAAACTGTTCTGATAATTTTTGTGCGGTAACTAATGACATTTTTGTGCTGTAAAGTGGGTTGAGGTCGGGATTGTAAATCCCGACTAACACCGAGATTTAGATGTTGCGGGCAATATGAAAAATGCCTTAACAACAACAGCAACAGCAGCACATCATCCGGTTGGATGCTATTGAAGAATGATGTTGTTTAATAGGTGTCATGCTGCTGAATGAGGGGCAAATATAAATTCAAATGATTTAGCTTCCAAATAAAACATTCATCAGCTAAGTATCAATTATTTATGCCGCCCTTCCAATTTTTTCACAACATCAGTAAGTTTTAAATCTTTTGCAGCAAGTAACACCATATAATGGTAGAGCAAGTCGGCTGCTTCGCCAATAAATAATTCTTTGTTGTTGTCCTTGGCTTCAATTACTAATTCTATGGCTTCTTCGCCTACTTTTTGTGCAACTTTATTAATGCCCGATGCAAATAATGAAGATGTATAGGATTTATCTGATGGATGATTTTTTCTGTCTTGTATTGTTTTTTCAAGATGCTCCAGAAAAAAAGAATTCGGGAAATTGTTTTCATTAAAACAAGTGTCGCTTGCCTTATGGCAAACAGGACCAATCGGGGTTGCCTGTATCAGCAAGGTGTCGTTGTCGCAATCTTCTTTAATACTTAGTACTTCCAGAAAGTTGCCCGATGTTTCCCCTTTTGTCCACAGTCTTTGTTTGCTGCGGCTGAAAAATGTTACCCTTTTTTCTTTTTCGGTTTTCTCCAATGCTTCGCTGTTCATGTAGCCCAGCATCAGCACTTTTGCGGTTTTTGCATCCTGAACTATTACAGGAATTAGTCCTCCTGATTTTTCAAAATCTAAATTCATAGTCTTACGGGTATTTGTTGTTGAGCTAAGTAATTTTTAAGATCTTTTATTTCTATTTCCTTGAAATGAAAAACGCTGGCAGCTAATGCTGCATCAGCTTTTCCCTTAGTAAATGCTTCCACAAAATGTTCTGGTTTGCCTGCGCCACCGGAGGCAATTACAGGAATGGAAATCATGTCGGAAATGCGCGCAAGTTCTTCGCATGCAAAACCGTTTTTAGTGCCATCATGGTTCATGGAAGTAAACAATATTTCACCTGCACCCAATTTCTCTAATTGTTTCACCCAATCTTCAAGCAGCAATTCAGTTTCTATTCTTCCCCCATTCAAGAAAACTTTCCATGCTCCGTTTATGTTTTTTGCATCAACAGCAACTACTACGCATTGGCTGCCAAAACGCGAAGCTATTTCCGAAACAAGTTCCGGATGCTTTACTGCTGCTGAGTTTATAGAAATTTTGTCGGCACCTGCATTCAATAAAGCTGATACATCTTCAACTGAAGAAATTCCACCTCCAACAGTAAACGGAATATTCAGATTTAACGCAATACGGTTGACTAATTCAATTAGTGTTTTTCGTTTCTCGTGTGTGGCGGTGATGTCTAGAAAAACAAGTTCGTCAGCACCTTCATCTGCATAACGTTTACCAAGTTCAACCGGATCTCCGGCATCGCGAAGGTCAAGAAAATTCACACCTTTTACGGTTCTTCCGTCTTTGATATCAAGGCATGGAATTATGCGTTTGGTAAGCATTTATTCAGGATTTTAACTCGTTTAATTTTATTCTGCCTTCATAAAAAGCCTTTCCTACAATTGCTCCGTAAAGTCCTGCACTTCTTAGTTCGTTGAGTTCGTCAACAGACGAAACTCCACCGCTGGCAATTAATTTAATCGTTGGAAATTTTGTTAGTATCTGTTTGTAAAGTTCGGTGGCTGTGCCTTGCAGTAAACCATCTTTAGTAATGTCGGTGCATATAACATACTTAATTCCGCTGCTGATGTAGTTTTTAAGAAACTGAAACAACTCTTCCTGAGATTCTTCTTTCCATCCGTTCACTGCAATTTTTCCATTTTTTACATCAGCACCAAGAATTATTTTGTCTGCTCCATAGCTTTTTATCCATTCAATAAAAAGTGATTTATTTTTAACAGCAATACTTCCCCCTGTTACCTGGTTTGCCCCACAATCAAAAGCAATGCGAATGTCATTATTTGACTTTATTCCACCTCCGAAATCAATTTTCAGGCTGGTGTTTTTAGAAATGGTTTCCAATACTTTGTAGTTGACAATGTGTTGTGATTTTGCTCCGTCAAGATCAACTAAATGCAGGTGTGTTATTCCTGCGGCTTCAAATTCTTTAGCAACTTCCAGAGGATTTTCATTGTAGATTTTTTTCTGTGCATAATCTCCTTGCGTAAGTCTTACGCATTTTCCGTCAATAATATCTATCGCAGGAATAATGATCATCAGAGTGCTAAGAAGTTTTTCAGAATTTGTTCGCCAACGCTGCTGCTTTTTTCAGGATGAAACTGCACAGCATAGAAATTGTTTTTTTTTAGCGCTGCGCTGAATGGATTGATGTAATCAGTTTCAGCAATGGTGTTTTCGCCTATTTCTGCAAAGTAGCTGTGAACATAGTATTCATAGCTATCTTCGCTACAGCCTTCAAATAAAGGACTTTTCAAATTAAAAATAGTATTCCAACCCATGTGCGGAACTTTTAAAACAGGATTGAATTTTTTCACCTTCACCGGAAATACTCCAAGACAGTCAGTATTGCTTTCTTCTGAATGCTGACACATTAATTGCAGCCCAAGACAAATTCCCAAAAGAGGTTTTGATAATTGCGGAATTAGTTTGTCAAGATTTTTTTCTTTGAGAGATTTCATAGCTGTTCCGGCTTCTCCGACCCCCGGGAAAATTATTTTTTCGGCTTTCTGCAATTGTTCTATATCATTGGTCAGCACAGGCTCAATGCCCAACCGGTTCAGCGCAAATCGCACCGACTGTATATTTCCCGCGTTGTAGTCAATAATGGCTATCATAAAATCCCCTTTGTTGTGGGTAATTCATTGTTGCTAATATCACGCTTCAAAGCCATTTTTATTGCCTTTGCAAATGCCTTATATATTGCTTCAATCTTGTGGTGTTCATTCGTTCCTTCAGCATTTATATTCAGGTTGCATTTTGCAGAATCAGAGAACGATTTGAAGAAATGAAAAAACATTTCGGTAGGCATTTCGCCAATTTTTTCACGTTTAAATTCTGCCTTCCATTCAATCCAGCTGCGCCCACCAAAGTCAATGGCCACCTGTGCCAGACAATCATCCATAGGCAGGCAAAAGCCATAGCGTTCCATCCCCTTTTTATTGCCTAACGCTTTCAAGAATGCTTCTCCAAGTGTGATTGCGGTGTCTTCAATCGTATGGTGTTCGTCAATATGCAAATCACCTTTTGCGGAAATTTCAAGGTCAATATTTCCGTGACGTGCCAGTTGGTCGAGCATGTGGTCAAAAAAAGCTAAACCGGTTGCTATTGTTGATTTGCCTGCTCCATCAAGATTAACAGAAATACTGATTTCGGTTTCTTTTGTTTTCCGTTCAACACTTGCCTTGCGTGGCGGTAATTTCAGGAAGTAATATATTTCGTTCCAGTTGGCTGTTGTAAGTGCAAGCACACCAAAATCATTACCTTTTAATTTTTCTGTAGATCCGATAAAAATTGCTTTTGCTCCCAGGTTTTTTGCCAGTTCAACATCGGTGGCACGGTCGCCAATTACATAAGAATTAGCAAGATCATACTCATTAGAAATGTATTTTGTCAATAAACCTGTCCGCGGTTTTCGAGTCGGAGCATTGTCTTTTGCAAACGATTTGTCAATCAGGATTTCATTGAAAATAATGCCTTCGCCTTCCAGCGTTTTAAGCATCTTATTTTGTGCAGGCCAAAAGTTCTCTTCGGGAAATGAAGCTGTGCCAAGCCCATCCTGATTGGTAACCATCACTAATTCATAGTCAAGTTCGGCAGCAATTTTTGCTAAAGCAGAAATGGCACCCGGAATAAATTCCAGTTTTTCAAGACTGTCAATTTGCTGATCTGCCGGCTCGGTGATGATGGTTCCGTCACGGTCAATAAAAAGAACTTTTTTCATCTTTATTTGAATTTTTTCAAAGCGTTTAACAACTTATCATTTTCTTCTTTTGTTCCAACGGTAATGCGGATGCAGCCTTCGCATAATTCCACTTTTGAACGGTCACGCACTACAATGTTCTCACGCACTAAATAATTGTAAACCGATTTTGCATCCTCAACTTTTACAAGTATGAAATTAGCGTCTGACTGGTAAATATGTTTTACAAGAGGCAGGGCTGAAAGCGCAGAAATCAGTTTTGCCCTTTCCTTAAGAATTTCAGAAATATAACTCTTTACGTTCTCAGGTTTTTCAAGAGCTACCAATACTATTTGCTGAGTAATACCATTGATGTTATAAGGTGGTTTTATCTTAGAGAGAATGTTGATGATTTTGTCGTCTGCAAAGGCCATACCTAGTCTGAGTGAAGCCATTCCCCATGCTTTAGAAAAGGTTTGCAAAACAACAAGGTTAGGATAGTTCTTCAATTTAGATACAAAACTTTGTTGAGCAGAAAAATCTATATATGCTTCGTCAACGACTACAATTCCGTTAAACTTTTCAAGCACTTCTTGCATTAGTTCAGTTTGAAAAGAATTTGCTGTTGGATTGTTTGGCGAGCAGAAAAAAATCAGTCGTGTGTTAGTATCAATTGCATTTTGAATTCCTACAGTATCTGGTTGAAAATTATTTTGCAGCAGCACCTTCCGGACTTCTACATCATTGATGTTTGCTGCTACTTCATACATTCCGTAAGTAGGAGGAAGAATAATTACATTGCTTTTTACGGGTTCGCAAAAAGCGCGTAAAAGCAGGTCAATTGCTTCATCACTTCCGTTTCCCAGAAATATATTTTTTGTCTCAACATCTTTTAAAACTGCAATTTTCTCTTTCATCTTTTTCTGATGCGGGTCGGGATAACGATTGTATCCGGTGTTAAACGGATTTTCATTGGCATCCAGAAATATGCCATTGCTGCCGCTGAACTCATCTCTTGCAGAAGAGTAGGGGGCAAGTTTTTTTACATTGTCTCTTGTAATGGAATCAAGGTTGAATGTGACGTTCATTATTTATTATTCATTCTTATTGATACTGCATTAGCGTGAGCCTGTAACTGTTCAGCTTCTGCCATT
>CAMAVO010000072.1 GCA_945861685.1 Chitinophaga pinensis
AGCAAACACAACAATCATTATGCTTTTTAAAGTGCTGCTCATCTTGTTGCTTTTTCAATAGTTGGCAACTGAACAGACTGTATGTCTTTGTAAACATGTTCCTGCGGATGATACATACGAATGGTCAGGTAAAATTTTCCTTTATCACCACTTGGCAACCAGTTGTGTTCTTTCTTCAGAGATGAGATATTAATGACAAAACTGCTGTCGCTTTCATACCTTACATTATGCAGGTTGTAAGAAAATTTATCTGCTTCATTCGGCACTAAAAAATAATCTTCACCATAAAGTGTAATGCTCCAATACCTCGCATCCAATGGTATTCCTTTAATCACATAATCGTTTTCAGAAGAAAGTTCCTCCCCTTTAGAATCTGAGTTTGCAACTAAATAAATTACTTCACTAGGATTTAATGCATATAAAGTAGCTACAGCAATCCGTGCGGTTAACAATTGATTGGTTCCTACTTCAGCAAGATTTTGCCCTCTCCAGCATCCGTTTTCAATGGTAGCATCTTTCCCCGTCCAGTGATGGATGCGGTAATAAGCAATTCCCCAACCGCTGAGCAATCCGATGAGAATAAGTAGTATGAGGCTTGATTTTTTCATTTCTGAAATTCTAAGCAAATGTATTTTTTATTTTTATCTACATTTACCTTCCTTATGTTTCGGTGCTTTCTATCAGTTTTTGTTTCTCTTGTTTTGTGTGCGACAGCATACTCACAGCCCAACGCAGCATTTTCATTTACGGAAGTTTGTCAGGGAATTACAACACAGTTCACCAATCAAAGTACTGCTACAGTACCCGACACTATTCTTACCTGGAACTGGAATTTTGATGATGGCAGCAATGCTGCAACACTTCAAAATCCAACACACACGTATTCAACTTACGGAGTTTATGCTGTGCGTTTAATTGTAACAACAGTTTCCGGTTTGCGCGACACTGTTATTAATAATGTGGAAGTTCATCCCGTTCCTGATGCTTCCGTTTCTGCAAGTCCGTTTACGGGCTGTCAGCCGCTGACAATAACATTTACAAATAATACAACCATTGATACAGGCAGCATTTCAAACTGGCTTTGGGATTTTGATGACGGAACAACTTCAACACAACAAAATCCTGAACATACCTATTGGGAACTTTTTGCTCACACCGTAAAACTCTTTGCTACTTCCAACAAAGGCTGTGTCGATTCTACTACACGCGATATTTTTGTCCTTCAAAATCCTGTTTGTGATTTTACGGCTTCACTGATTTCGCTCAACGACAGCAGCCCCATTGTAAATTTCAACAACCTCAGTTCAGGAGGAAACATTGACTTGCTCTGGGATTTCGGTGACAGCACTTCTTCAACAGAATACAGTCTTCTTCATACGTATGATACCTGCGGCAGCTACAATGTTATTCTTACCGCCACGGGAACAAACACCTGCGTAACCGTTGCAAATTATATTCTGGAAGTGTGTGATACTTTGGTGCAGATTTATAATGGAGTAGGAGAGGAGACTCCAACTTTGCTTAATGAATTCATCATCTTTCCAAATCCTTCCAACGGTGATTTAATTAATGTGAATTACGAATTAGAAAAAGAAGAAACTGTTTCCTGTTTTGTTGCTGATATAACAGGAAGATTTGTTGCTGCTCCTTTCAGCAGAAGAAAGCAACCGGCAGGAACACACTCGTTTGGACTGAAAGAAAATCTTTCTTCCGGAATTTATTTTGTTACAGTTGATGTTTCAGGCAGAATGTATTCACGTAAAATAATCGTTTCAGATTAATAGCAAAGCCCTTCGCCAGGCTCAGGGTGACAAAAGCGTTGTCATGTTGAGCTTGTCGAAACAGTGCGTTGGCAATATATATAATGAAGAACTCTTTTTTAGATAAAGTTTCCCAACACATAGTTGACCACTACGCATATGATACAGAACATCTCTGCATTGTGCTGCCCAACAGGCGTGCTGGGCTTTTCCTGCGCAGTATGATAGGGAAGAAGCTGAGCAAACCTGTCTGGTCGCCCACCATTGTTTCCATTGAAGATTATATTATAAAACTTTCGGGACATCAATTAGCCGACAACGTTTCGCTGATGTTTCGTCTTTACAAAGCCTACAAAGAATGCGAAGGTGCAGAGGCACAAACACTGGATGAATTTCTCAACTGGGGACAAAGCATACTTGGTGATTTTAACGAAGTTGACATGCACCTTGCCGATGCTGATAAATTGTTTTCGCATCTCAAAGGTCTGAAAGAAATGGAAGCATGGAATCCGGAGACAGGACATGTAAAACAAAAGTATCTTGAGTTTTATTTTTCACTCGGAAAACTTTACAATGTTTTCACAACTGCTTTGCTTGCTGATAATACAGCATACTACGGTCTGGCTTGTCGCATAGTGAATGAAAATGCGGCTGAGCGTTGCACCCAAAACAAGTTCAGCAAAATAATTTTTGCAGGCTTCAATGCCTTTAGTGTTGCGGAAGAGCGGATTGCGGGAACTCTTGTACATGCCGGTTTGGCAGAGACACTCTGGGATACCGATACGTACTACTTAAATGATATAGATCAGGAGGCAGGTAGTTTTATCCGCAAGTATATAGGTAAAGAAAAATTATTTAAAAAAGACAACTTTAACTGGGTTGAAGATTATCTTTCTAAAGAAGAAAAAAATATCACCATCATTGGCGTTGCTAAAGATGTCGGGCAAGCAAAAACAGCCGGAGATATTCTGCAGAAAGCCGCAAAAGCAGGAATTAATTTTTCCGAAACTGCGCTGGTGCTTGCCGATGAAAATCTTTTATTTCCCATGCTGCACTCGCTTCCTGATGAAGTGAAGGTAAACGTAACCATGGGTTTCCCTCTGAAGAATCATCCGCTTACCGGATTGTTTCAAACCGTTTTCAGTATGCAGGAAACGGCAGAGAAGCTTGGAGGCAAAGGTTTCTATTTCCGTGATGTGCTGCACCTTTTCAGTCAGCCATATTTTATTGCGTTGACTGCCGATAACCGCAGGTGGGTAAAAGACCGTGAGGATTACATTCGCGCCAACAACCGTGTGTTCATTCGCTTTGGTGATGTAGCTAAGAATTCAGGCAATTCAATGTTGTTAGTGGAAACACTTTTTAATTCTTGGCAAGGTTCACCTGTCCGTGCTTTGCACGATTTGCTTCGCCTTTGCGAATTATTGAAAAATATTTTCCTCAAAGATAAAGAGCGCAATGCCACTGATGCCGAGTTTCTTTTCTCGTTGCAGAAAATTCTCACACAGTTGCAGACATGGCTTACCGAAGACAATGAGGTGAAAGAAATAAAAACGCTTGCCCTGCTTTTCAAGCGTTTGGTTTCGGGTGCTTCGCTTCCGTTTTATGGCGAGCCGCTTACGGGTTTGCAGGTAATGGGTATGCTCGAGACGCGCACATTGGATTTTGAAAATGTAATTCTGCTCTCGGCTTCCGAAGGCTTTTTGCCCGCAGGCTCACGAGCCCATTCGTTTATTCCTTATGAGATAAAAAAGCAATACGGTATTCCCGTTACGGGCGACAAGGATTCCATTTTCGCTTACCATTTTTACCGTTTGCTGCAACGCGCAAAAAATATTCACATTCTATATAACACCGAACCCGGAGATTTGGGCGGTGGCGAGAAAAGCCGCTTCATCCGCCAGTTGCAGAGTGAACTGCCCCGCAAAAATCCAAATGCAAAAATCACCGAGTTGCTGATGACCTTGCCGCCTTCCACCAAAGTTGCGGACGATACCATTGTAGTTGAAAAGAGTGAAGCAACTATGCAGCGTCTCTTGCAAATGGCCGAAAAAGGTTTTTCACCTTCGGCACTTAACACCTATAAAAGCTGCAAACTGCAATTCTATTTTCAGAATGTAGAGAAGCTGCGCGAGAACGATGAAGTGGAAGAAACGTTGGAGGCCGACACCTTTGGAACGCTGATACACGCAGTGTTGGAAGAGTTTTACAAACCACTGGAAGGAAAAGAAATTACCAAAGCAGATATAAAAAGCATGCAGCCCCGCGTTGCCGAACTCACGCAAAAAGCATTTGCCACCATTTATAAAAGTGAGGAAACAGCAGCAGGTAAAAACCTCATTAGTTTAAAAATTGCACAGCGCTATGTAGAACGCTTTCTTCAATTAGAAATGAATTCTGTCGGAACGCGACATACTGTTTCATTAATAAAAACCGAACAAAAATTAGAAGGCAAAATAAACGTAAACGATTTGGTGGTTAACCTGCGCGGCACAGCCGACAGGATTGACCGTTTGGATAACCGCCTCATCCGTGTAATAGATTACAAAACAGGTAAGGTAGCCCCCAAAGAAATCACCATCAAAGATTTTGATGAACTGGCTTTCTCACCCGACCTCAACAAAGCATTTCAATTATTCTTTTACGCCTGGCTTTATAGACAAAGCGAAACAGCGAACCCGGGAAATATTCAGGCAGGCATTGTAAGTTTTAAAGATTTGACAGCCGGAGTAAAAGCCCTGAAATTAGATACAGGCGATTTGAAAACCGATTTATTAGACGAAAATAGTTTTGCCTTATTTGAAAATGCATTACACATTTTACTCACCGATGTGTTTTCTCCGCAAGCAGCTTTTACTCAAACCGATGATTTAAAGATTTGCGGCTATTGCAGCTTTGCGGGTATTTGCAGAAGGTAGCTAACCGTCATTGCGAGGGTTTTTCCCCCGAAGCAATCTCTGCTGTTTAGAAAAGATTGACTTTTTACGCAAAACTCTGCGCCCTTTGCGGTAAAAACCTCATTCATATCCTTGCAGCCGCCATTTACTGCTTTACAATTAACACGTATTCTGTCGCAATTAACGGTTTATTCCTCGCAATTAACACCACACCCTTTGCAAGAGGCAGCAACACCGCAGCAAGAGGCAGCAACAACGCTGCAAGAGGCAACAACACCGCTGCAAGAGGCAGCAACACCTCTGCAAGAGGCAGCAACACCTTTGCAAGAGGCACTAACACCTTTGCAAGAGGCAGCAACACCGCTGCAAGAGGCAGCAACACCACTGCAAGAGGCAGCAACACCACTACAAGAGGCAGAAACACCACTACAAGAGGCAGCAACAGCTATGCAGGAGGGAACAAAACCTCCGTAACAGACAGCAAAAGTGGTACAAGCTATTACGATGTTAACTATTTTTTTCTCCGCGACTCTGCGGTAAAACAACCTTAGCATTCTCTGTGAAACTCTTTTACCTCCGTACCTCTGTGTTAAAAGCTCCGCTCCTTGGCGGAAAAAATCTTAATGCTCTTGTGCTCTTAGTGGTAAAAAAACACCTTGCAATCCAAAAAAAATTACCTTCACCGCTTGGATTAAATAAAATGTTTATTTTAGTCCGCTCAAAAAAACATAAAACCTACAGAAACAAACCATAAGATGAAGCTTAAACATCTACTCTTTACCGCATCAGTATTCATTTTTACAGGAAGTCTTATTGCTCAGGAAGCTCCTGCCGAAGACACAAAAGCAAACAAAAAAGAAGCGAAGGCAGCCGAAAAAGCAGCCAAAGAAGCCGAGAAGGCAGCAGCTCCTGTTGATACAGCAAAACGCGTTCGTCCTCCTTTTGCTACCAGCAAATGGCCAAGCATAAGCGTAGGCGTAGGTAACATGTCGTTTATGGGCGATATTGCCGATAACACCAGCACCTTTACCTACACCAACTGGCGTATGGGATATAACTTCCGTATAGAGCACCGCACCTGGAGTGCATTAGGTTTTGCACTTAACGGACTCTACGGAAAAGTAGCTGAAAACGAGCGTTCACCGGTTCGTAATCTTAACTTTCAGTCAACCGTTATGCAGGCTGAATTTGATATCATGATTTACTTAGATAATAACCTGTTCATCAACCGCGCTTCACGTTTTTCTCCATATCTGTTTGGCGGTGTTGGTTACATGATGTTCGATCCTAAAACAAACCTTACCAACGAAGACGACAAAGCTTATCACTATTGGGCTGACGGAACTATCCGCACTGAGCCTGAGTATATAACAGTTAACGGTGTGCTGATTAAAGATGAAGTTGCTATCGGTCACATTACTCCCGGAACTCCTGAGTATAACATCACAACTATAGACGATTCATACGAAACTAAGATTGATAAATCATTAGACTCTGAGCAAAAAACAATAACCAAATCAGGATTAACAATTCCTGTTGGATTAGGCTTACGTTACAAATTATCAGACAAGTTTGATGTGTGCGCATCAGGTACCTACTACATCACCATGACCGATTATTTAGACGGATTGAAAGGCAATAAAGGAGTAGGCGGAAACGATGCATTTATCTACACATCACTTTCATTTGCATGGAACATTGGAATGGGCACACCAAAAGCAGCTCCTTCTATTTATGACGAAATTGACTTTGATGCCTTAGACAACGAAGATGATGACGGTGACGGAATCAATAACGTTGACGACTGGTGCGCTGGAACTCCTTCAGGTGTGCCTGTTGATGCAAATGGTTGTCCGTTTGACAATGATAAAGACGGTGTAGCAGATTACAAAGACGATGAGCCAAACTCAGTATTAGGAGCTATTGTTGATGCAAAAGGTGTAACCATTGGTGAAGATTCTTACGATGACTTAGGCGCTGATACTGTTGGAACACCGCGTAACTTAGTGTTGGAGTCTCATCCTAAATCTAAACCTGAAAGAGTTGGAAGCTACTACTCGTTTGACAAACCTCAGAGCGCTCAGGGATCAGCTGGTATAGGCGAGTTTGCAGAAGTGGATACTGATGGTGACGGATTTATCTCACCACAGGAAATCACCAACGCTATCGACATGTTCTTTGATGGTAATCTTGATTACTCAGCTACAAAACTTCATAGCTTGATTGACTTCTTCTTTGACCAGGAGTAGGTAAATTAACGCAGAAAACCAGTATATGCTGAAAAAAATAGTTCTATCGGTTTCTGTTCTTGCAGTGGCAATAGGTTTGCAGAGTTTTGCGCAAACAGGAGACGATTCCCTCAGGAATGCAAAGCTGAAAGAAAATCAGGCTAAGCAGGTTAAAAAGCATAAGAACGACAGTCTGCGTAAAGCAAATACCAATATGAAACCTACCATTGGCATTGGTCCGGGCATGTTTCATTTCTTTGGCGATGTAAACCATAACAAGTCAGTAAATCCGATGATTCCAAGTTTCGGGTTTAACCTTAATGTTGCGCAGAACATAAGTCCTTCATTCAGGGTGGATTTTGATTTTGTGATGGGCAACCTTGTCGCTAACGAACGCTCAGTAGAACGTAACCTTAATTTTAAATCAAGAACCATTAACGGAAGCGCTCAGTTTACCTACACTTTTGCCGGCATGCTGAAACCCGACAGAGTTATTAATCCTTATATATCTGTAGGTATCGGTGTTTTAAACTTTGATACAAAAGGCGACTGGAAAGACGAAAATGATTCTCCTTATTATTACTGGAACGATGGAAGCATCCGTGATATTGCACAAACAGATCCAGCTGCAGAAAATGCTGTTGCCCTTGACCGCGACTATAATTACGAAACCGACCTACGTCAGGCAAACCTTGATAGTCTTGGCAAATATTCACAGGTTGCTTTAACGGTTCCTGTGTCTTTTGGCTTTGATTTTAAGATAAGTGACCGCATGCGTTTGAAGTTGGGAAGTACATTCTATTATTCATTCACCGACTTAATTGATAATGTCAGTTCAGCAGGTTCAGGTGTTCGCAAAGGCGATGATGCAAAAGACATGTATTTGTTTTCAAACTTTACGATTCACTATGATTTCTTCACTCCTAAAAGGAAAACTCCTGAAGGCAGATACACAGACATAGATTTTACAGGAGTTGTTGAAACCGATTCGGATGGTGACGGTATAGCTGAAGAATTAGATAAATGCCCAGATACTCCAAAAGGAACAAAGGCTGATAAGAACGGTTGCCCCGTAGATAGTGATGGAGATGGTATTCCTGACTATTCAGACATGGAAAACAATACCGCTAAAGGTATGAAGGTAGATGCAGAAGGATACGGCTTAAGTGATGAGGCAATTGCCAATACCTATAAAGATACAGTAGGCACTAACCGCGCAAAGATGTTTGAGATTTACCCCGATATGCGCGAGCAATATCCTTTACCTTCAGGTACAGCACCTAAAAAAGAAGAGAAGAAAGCTGAAAAGAAGAATGATAGCAGAGATATGAATCAGGTAATTCAGAAATTAGAAAGCGGACAGGTGAAACCTAAAGCCATCATTACCGGTAATACTAAAATGGAAATGATTGATACCAATAAAGACAAGCAGCTTTCAGGTATGGAAGCTTATACTATGGTAGAAGAGTTTCTGGAAGGGCATTCAAAACTTACGCTTCCCGAGGTGTATGAAATAATAGACTACCTGTTTGAACAATAATCAAAATAATATATCTTTAGCCACTTTTTTAACTTAAAAAACAAACCAATGATTAAGAAAATTACTCTGATAACTGCGTGGATTTTTACAGTGTCAATTTTTAATAGTTCAGCACAGGATGTGTCTGTGAATGTTGATATGCCTGCAACTGCAGCACCGGAAAGCACATTCAGAGTTACGCTTACTGTAAATAAAGGTGAGGTAAGCGGTTTCGCGAAACTGGAACAATTGCTTCCTGCAGGATTAGATGCTACAGCAGTAGATGTAGCCAACTCAACCTTTACATTTAAAGACAGAAAAGCAAAATTCCTTTGGATGTCATTACCTGCCGAAACTACTTTTAAAGTATCTTATGATGTGAAAGTAGCTGCCGGAACTAGCGGAAACCAAATTTTGGAAGGTACATTTGCCTACATTTTAAACAACGAAACACAAAAATATGCTTTGCCTAAAAGCATTATAAATATCAGTGCTGCCGAGGTTGCAAACACGGAAGTAAAAGTAAATGTTGTTGAAACTCCTCATAACAATCCTGAAGCTGAAAAAGCTAAAGAAGAAGCCGCTGCTAAAGTTGCCGCTGATGCTGCTGAGAAGGCTGCTTACGAAGCAAAATCAGCTACTGAGAAAGCTGCCGCTGATGCTGCCGCAGCTGAAAAAGCTAATAAAGAATTAGCTGCTTCAATCAAGAAAAAACAAGATGAAGACAAAAAAGCAGCTGATGCACTAGCTAAAAAACAACAACAGGAAGCAGCACCTTTAGAGAAAAAACAACAGGTTAAAACAGAAGTTGCAGTTGCTGTTAAAGAAGGTAAGCCTGTTGATGGTTTGGTTTTTCGCGCACAGGTTGCAGCAGGAAAGAAAAAAGTTGCTCCTTCAGTCTTTCAGGGTGAATACAAAATCACTGATGAGATTTTCTGGGAAGAGCATGAAGGGTGGAACAAATATACTGTTGGTAATTTCAACTCTTACCGCGCAGCTAAAACATTTGCAAATGAAATTCGCGATAATAATGGTGTGACAGGCTCATTTGTGGTAGCTTATAATAAAGGTACACGTATTTCAGTTCAGGAAGCCTTAAACCTTTCAGGAGGGAAATAGCTTCAAGCAATATATTTTATTTAGAAAGCCTTTCCTAATTAGGAAAGGCTTTCTTGTTTTTGTTGTTATAAATCATCAAACCCTTCTTTATTGCTATCTTTGCACCCCTTTTTTACAAGGCTTTGGATATTCAGAATACTATAGAACGGCAGGATAATACATTTGGCAAAGAGCTTTACTCTTACCAGAAAACGGCTATTGATAAGATTTTTGATAAGCTTAAAAATCATCCGGATCGCTATAATCTTTTGTATCAGTTACCCACAGGAGGAGGCAAAACAGTTATATTTTCTGAAATTGCAAGAAGATATATTCATGAAACAGGAAAGAAGGTTTTAATTCTAACACATCGTGTTGAGTTGTGTGCGCAAACATCGCAGATGCTCAATGAGTTTGGTGTTGTAAATAAAGTCATCAACAGCGAGGTAAAGGAACTTCCGGTTCCAAATGATTTTATGTGTTTTGTGGCAATGGTTGAAACACTTAACAACCGCCTGCGCGATAAAATTCTTGACCTTGATAACATCGGGTTGATGATTGTGGATGAGGCACACTACAATTCATTTCGCAAGTTGTTTAAGTTCTATGAAAAAGGGGTGATGCTGGGCGTTACCGCCACTCCGCTCAGTTCAAATATTAAACTTCCCATGAACGAAGTGTATGACGAACTGATTGTAGGAGAATCGATTGGTTCTCTCATTAACATGGGTTTTTTGTCGCGGGCAACAACGTACAGTTATCATGTAGGTTTAACTTCTTTGAAAATAGGTATTAACGGTGATTACACCGTTAGTTCTTCCGAGCGACTTTACAATACGCATGTGATGCAGGATAAGCTGCTTGCGGCATACAAAGACCAGTGCTTGGGAAAAAAGACTTTGATTTTTAATAACGGAATTCATACTTCGCAATACGTTTATGAATCATTTAAACAGGCAGGTTTTGAAATAAGACATCTTGATAACACACATACTGCAAGTGAGCGCAGAAAAATTCTGGATTGGTTTCGTGAAAAGCCCGATGCTATTTTAACTTCGGTAAGTATTCTTACCACCGGTTTTGATGAGCCAACGGTTGAGAGTATTATTTTGAATCGCGCCACACGTTCACTCACCTTGTATTTTCAGATGATAGGGCGCGGTTCGCGTGTTATTCCCGGTAAAAAAGAATTCACCGTTATTGATTTGGGAAATAACCTGAGCCGTTTTGGATTGTGGGAAGATGAAGTGGATTGGGCTGCCGTATTTCGTAATCCGGAAGCCTATCTATTAAACCTACGAAGCGATGAAGAAATTGAACTACAGTATCGTTACGAAATGCCTGATGAACTCAGAGCCAGATTCAGCAAATCAGAGGTTATTGATTTTGATGTAAAGGAAGCACACAAAGAAGCATTGCGCGAAAAGCAGCGACCTAAAATTGTGATTGAACAATCTATTGAACAGCATGTTAAAATTTGCGTTGAAAACAGTACAGACGTAGAAGGTGCCTTGCTACTTGCTCAGTTGCTGAAAGAAGAAATTGATTTTCGTGTGCGTGTTTACACCCGCTGTTTAGGCAAGGCTTCGCAGAGTTATGTGACTTGGTTGCAGGATGATTATTATCGAAAATTGAAGCAACAAATAGTAAGACTTGGTTCACCGATTGTTGAAGAATATGTATCTGAAATGATTGATGAAGTTGAATATTCTGATGTTCCTCAAAGCAACGATGAAGAAGAGATTCAGGAAGAATTGAAAACGGATTTTAATACTGAACTCTAATATCAGTATTTGCCGATTATTTCAGTATTAAACACCCCAACTAACTTTGCTGCTTCTCCTGTTTTATCGGCAGGAATTGGTATGCGAACCTGTTCGTTGGTAGTGCCTTTGCGTGTGTTCCATTCAACACTGAATTCAAGTATTTGAGGTGTTTCGTCTTTCAGTAATTCTAATTTATACAGAGTTTTATTTTCATCATTCAGGATGTGATATTTCCCGTTAATCAAAATTGATTTTGAAGAGATAACAACATCTCCCGGTTTTGACGAATTTGCTTTTCGGGCATTGTATGCAATACTAAAACGGATGAGTGTAAGCAGGCCGCCAGTGCTTAGGCTGGTTATGAATGCAGCAAGATGTCCCATTTCGCGGTAACTTGCCAATAGCCAGGTTCCAAGTCCTGCAATCAATAACCAAACTATCAACGCCTCGCGTATGCGAAAGCCGAATTCTTTTTTTGTAAAGGTGTTCCATTCTTCGGTGTCATAACTCCAGTGGGCAAGCAATGTATTTCTATCTGGAAAAGGTTTTGCAGCCTCTTCGCGTATTGTTTTTACTGCGTCCTCAATAATTACGGGTTTCTTTACAGCCTGTGCTAATTCAGTTTCGTCTTTATCAATATCGCGCATTTTCTTGCGACTTGCAATAAACATATTGAAACCGCCATAAATTATAAACAGCCCGGAAATGGCTAAAACCCACATCAACCCCCTTATCCAGTTTTCCATTTCATCACTTGCCAGAGCACCTGAGAAACCCACAATAGAAACACCAAGGCCTATCATACCGAGCCAGAATGCTATCATAATTGCAAAAACGTATCCTGTTTTATTTGCCATTTGTTGAATATCTTGCACCAAATTTATGATAAAAATATCCGAACTAAAACAGACAGCTTCAAAACGTATGGAAGAGCACAAAAAACTTCTTGCCGTTTTGAAAAAGAAAAACAGCAGTGATGTTGACAAAGTTTTTCAGCGTCTGCACGATGAGGCTTTTGAAAAGATTGATTGTCTTCAATGCGCCAACTGTTGCAAAACCACCAGCCCTATTTTTTATCAGAGAGATATTGAGCGACTTGCAAAACATTTTCGCATTCGACCTTCAGAGTTTATTGAGCAGTATTTACATATTGATGAAGACAATGATTATGTGCTGAACTCTGCGCCTTGTCCGTTTCTGGGTGATGATAATTATTGCAGTGTTTACGACAGTCGCCCAACAGCTTGCCGCGAATATCCCCATACCGACAGAAAAAGAGTTCAGCAGATTTTTAAACTTACTTTGAAAAACGCCTCGGTTTGTCCGGCCGTGTTTGATATTCTGGATAATATAAGAACAGCTAAGCCGTGAAAATCATCACCACCTCAGACGGTTCGCACTCTGTCTTTTCTGAAATGTTCAATGCAGATTATCATTCTAAGCATGGAGCCATTCAGGAATCTCAACATGTTTTTATTAAAAGTGGGTTGCAGTATTTTCTTCAGAATAATCAACCTGAAACGTTGAAGATTTTTGAAATGGGTTTCGGGACAGGTTTAAATGCTTTACTCACATTTCTTCAGATGCATAACAGTGCTGTAAATATTGAATACACCGCTGTTGAACAATTTCCGTTGGAAGAAGAAGTTTATACATCACTAAACTATGCTGAATTATTAGAAGCAGAGAACCGGAAAAGTGATTTTCTGAAAATGCACGAATGCGAATGGAACGGCTTTTGTACTATCTCCTCAAAATTTACGTTAAGAAAATTAAACGCTCAAC
>CAMAVO010000073.1 GCA_945861685.1 Chitinophaga pinensis
TATTTATGGCTTGAATTATTTTTTCTCTATCCCCAGCAACTCAACTTCGAAAGTCAGAGTGCTGTATGGTGGAATTTTTGGAGGTTGACCTGCATCACCATAAGCCAATTGGTAAGGAACCCAAACTTTCCATTTTGAACCAACAGGCATCAATTGTAATGCTTCTGTCCAGCCTGGAATAACGCGGTTTACAGGAAATTTAACAGCTTCGCCTCTCTCTACTGAGCTGTCAAATACTTTTCCGTCAAGGAAAGTGCCGTGGTAATGTGTTTCAACAACGCTTTCTGCTGTTGGTTTTGCACCTGTTCCTTTTTTTAATATCTCGTATTGCAATCCGCTTGCAGTAGTTACTACGCCTGCACGCTTCCCATTCTCGGCAAGAAATGCAGCACCTTTTTCAATATTGATTTCAAACTTCTTTTTTTCTGTATCTTGTTGTTTGGTTTGCAGCACCATAAAATACTCCTGCAAAAATTTGTTGGCATCTTCTTCTCCCATTGCTAATTCTGCTTCACCTGTATCCAAAGCAGATTTCATTGCATGCATCAATTTGTTCAGGTCAATAACAGTATCCAAACCTTGCGATTCAAAATCTTTTGTAATGTTGCTTCCTATGCTGATACCGATAGCGTAGCTCAGGCTGTCTTCTTTAGTATTTAGCGATAAGTCTTTAGTTTCGTTTTTGCACGAAACAAGGATTAATGTTGAAAGCGAAAGAAATAAAAATGTTTTTTTCATTGTTAAGTAGTTGTTGATTTATTTGATTTGTATTTAATGATGTTATTTATCTATTGAAATAAGTTCTACTTCAAATATCAGAGCGCTGTAAGGCGGAATTTTTGGAGGATATCCTTTTTCACCGTAAGCCAGGTTGTAAGGAATCCATAGTTTCCATTTTGAGCCAACCGGCATTAGTTGCAGAGCTTCTGTCCAGCCCGGAATAACACGGTTTACAGGAAACTGTGCCGGTTGTCCGCGGTCTACCGAACTGTCAAAAACTTTCCCGTCAAGAAATGTTCCGTGGTAATGAGTGGTTACTTTATCTGTTGCCAGCGGTTTTTCACCTGTTCCTGCTTTCAATATTTGATATTGTAAACCGCTTGTAAGTGTGACAACTCCTTCACGTTTTTTATTTTCTTCTAAGAATTTTTCACCGTCACCTTTAACAGCTTGCGCTTTTTTCTCTTTCAGTTCAGCAAGGTGATTGTTTACCAATTGCCCGGCATCCATCGGTTTTAGTTTTAGTGAATCTCCGTGCAGATAAGCGTCAAGTGCGTTAGCAAGTAAAGTCGAGTTTAATGCATCCAAGCCTTCACCTTTCAGGTTCTGACCTATGTTCATGCCTAATGCGTAACTTACGCTGTCGAGTTTATTTGACAGAACCACTTCGCCTTTTGTATTCTTTTTGCTTTTTCCTTTCTGTGCAAATGAATGGAAGGAAACAATCAGTGATAGTGATAATACAATCAGTTTTGTTTTCATTTTTTTATTTTTTGAGGCTGCGAAGATAGTCTTTTTGTAAAGCAGCAAATTGTTGTAAAATAATGTTTGGCAAAATTGTTGTAGTTTGGCGGTGCAAAATCTCTAAATCTTAAAAATATGCATAAGTATTCGTTCGTTTTCATCACAGTCTTATTCATTTCATTGCAATCCTGTGCACAAAGTTGGAATTTGAAAGACGTTAAAAACACAGTTGAAGATGTTGTAACTACCGTTTCAGGAAGTGGTGGAAGTTTGTCAAATGACGATATTATTAAAGGCTTGAAAGAAGCCTTATCTGTGGGTACAACCAATTCTACGGGCAAAGCCTCAAAATTTGATGGTTTTTACAAAAATAATTTAATTAAAATTCCATTTCCTCCTGAAGCTGCTCAGGTAAAATCAACTGTTGAAAATCTGGGTATGAAACCACAGGTTGACAAATTTGTGATGACACTCAATCGCGCTGCTGAAGAAGCTGCCAAAGAAGCAAAACCGATTTTTGTAAATGCAATCACTTCCATTACCATACAGGATGGAATGACCATTTTGAAAGGTAACAATGATGCAGCTACTCAATACCTTAAAGGCAAAACACAGGCTCAGTTGAATGCCGCTTTCAGTCCTATTGTTAAAAAAGCGATTGCAAAAGTGGAACTCACCAAATACTGGAATCCAATTGTAAAGCAGTACAATAAAGTTCCTTTTGTGAACAAGGTAAACCCTGATCTGGAAAAATATGTAACCGATAAAGCGCTGGAAGGTTTGTTTAAATTAGTGGCGGAAGAAGAAACCAAAATCCGTAAAGACCCTGCTGCGCGTGTTAGCGAAATCCTGAGAAGAGTTTTTGGCGGACAATAATTTATGCCTGAACTTCGTTTCAATCCTTTATTGGGAACCTATACGATGGTGGCTGCCAACCGCCAGAATAGACCGCACCTGCCTAAAGATTATTGTCCGTTTTGTCCGGGTTCAGGTAAGGTTCCTGATGAGTACGAAGTATTAATTTACAAGAACGATTTCCCTGCACTTTCAACTGAACCCGAAGAAGTTTCTTCGGGTTCCGAATTTTATAATGCTGAACCGGCTTATGGAAAATGTGAAGTGATTCTTTATACTTCGGATCACCATAGTTCGCTTGCGCAGTTATCAGTTGAGCGAATAAAAATAGTAGTTGATATTTGGGCGCAGCGCACATCTGAATTAGCGAAAGATGAAAAGATAAAATTCATCTTCCCTTTTGAAAATAAAGGAGAAGAAGTGGGAGTAACCATGCATCATCCTCATGGACAGTTGTATGCTTATCCTTTTGTTCCTTTGAAGTTGAAAACTGAACTGGATAATTGCCGAAACTATTTTCTGGAAACAGGCTCCTGTTTTTTTTCTGAAATGAACAAAGTAGAAACGAACGAGGGGAAGCGCATGATTTTTGAGAACGAAAGTTTTGCTGCCTACATCCCTTATTTTTCAGATTATCCTTACGGAGTGTTTATTGTTACAAAAACAGCAAAAGGCAGTTTGTCTGAAATGAATGAAACTGAAAAATCAGATTTAGCAGAAGTACTGAAAAAGATAACTGCAGCGTTTGATAAGTTATTTAACAAGTCCTTTCCTTATATGATGTGTGTGCATCAAACCCCTGTCAATAGCCCTGAATTCGGAAATGCAAAGGAGTATTTTCATTTTCATATTGAGTTTTATCCGCCCTTGCGCGAAGAAAATAAAATCAAGTGGTACGCATCTTCTGAAATGGGTGCGTGGGCAGCTGCCAACACACTTTCGGTGGAAGATTGTGCGGAACGATTGAGAATGTTGATATGAGTTCTGAAATCAGAAAATACTTTTGCCCAGGCCGTGTTTGCCTCATTGGCGAACACCTTGATTACAATGGAGGCTTTGTAATGCCTGCAGCTATTTCATTAGGTATTCACGCAACCGTAAAAAGTCGCAGTGATAATAAAATTATTTGTTCATCTGCTCAGTTCTCAACCACCGTTGAAATTGATTTAACAAAGCCAATTGAAAATGAAACGGGCTGGGGGAACTATGTCAAGGGTGTTGTGAAATATTTACAGGATGCAGGGTTGAAAATCCCGTCATTAGAAATTGAGTTCTCTGCCGATTTGCCTTCAGGTGCAGGGCTTTCATCATCTGCTGCACTTGAAGTTTTGGTTGCTTACATCTTGCAAAAAGAAGCAGGACTGGAAAATATTGATCGCATAAAAACGGCCCTGCTTTGTAAAGAAGTGGAGAATGATTTTGTGGGTGTTAAGTGCGGTATCATGGACCAGTTTTCGGTAGCAACAGGAAAAAAGGAACACGCTGTTATTTTAAATTGCGAAACGCTGGAACATGAGTTTGTGCCCGTCATAACAGGTGATTACGGTTTTGTCATCATCAACTCTAACAAGCGCAGAGAACTAGCAGGTTCAAAATTCAACGAGCGCAAAGGTGAATGTGAAACAGCGCTTAATGAAATTCAAAAACACAAAGCCATAAAAAGTTTGGGCGAAGCAACAAAAGAGGATGTATTGAATTTAATAAAAGATAAAACTGCGCAAAAACGTGCGCTGCATGTGTTTGAAGAGAATCAGCGTGTATTGCTTGCTGGCAAGGCCTTGAAACAAGGTGATTTATTACAGTTTGGTCTATTGATGAATGCCTCGCATCAAAGCCTTAAAAATAATTACGAAGTAACCGGAAAAGAATTAGACACAATTGCCGAAAATGCAGTAACTATTGAAGGCTGCATTGGCGCTCGCATGACCGGTGCAGGATTTGGCGGATGCTCCATAGCTCTGGTAAAAAAATCAGATACAATTTCCTTCAAAGATAAACTCAATAAAATCTATACTTCTAAAATAGGTTATCCGTTGAGCTTTTATGAGTTTGAAATAAGCGATGGGGTAGGAGAGAAGTCCTAAAAAGAAACATGGTGAAGCAGCGTACAATTATTCTCATCGCCTTTTTAGTCTGCCTTATTCCGCGTGTAATTCTTACGGTTATTAATAAAACCGCTAATGACGACCACATTACGCCCATACTGTTGTGGAACGAGAGAGGAGTTTATCCTGCAACCAAAGATTGCTGGGAATGTTTTCAGCCGCCTTTTTATTACGGTGTTGTAAAATCGTTTGCCGGGTTTGTAAATGCAAATACGGAAGATGAACTGCGCATCGTTTTTCAATGGCTGAATTTCAGTGTTGGATTTTTTTGTCTTTTGCTCATTTTCTTTTTCCAGTTTAAATCATCATTGCCGTTTAAGTGGAATTTGAGTCTTGCTTTGTTCTGGGGCTTAAATCCTAAACTCATTGCCATCAGCATTCAAGCTACCAATGATGTCCCGGTAATTGCTTTGGGTATGGTATTTACGTTGCTGCTTTTGAAGTGGATTGAAAATAAAAGCAATGCGTTATTTGCCTTTATCCTTTTTATAGTTTCACTTGCTGCAATAATAAAAGGCAACGGACTGGTGCTGTTTTTTATTCTGGCGGGTGTGTTGCTGTTTCTATTTGCCAGCAAACATATCTCCTTTTCCTCGCTTTCACTTAAAACAGTTTTGTTGCTGGCATTAATTCCTGCAATAGCTTTTTTAGGAGGATATTATGGCAAGTACAAAAACTACAGCAATCCTTTTTTTACCAATTTGCCTGTTGCTCCCGCGCCTAATTTTTTTACTTCCGATTCTGCTCAGGGCTTCAGAAAGGGAGTTACAACTGTATGGGATTCTTTTTTCAGTTTTAAAATCAAAAGTCTTATTGAGCAGCCTTACAACGTAAACGATTTGTCGGATACTTATCCTGCGCACCGCACTTCGTTTTTTACGCAGCTTTACGGACAATTTTCCAATGCCTCATTTGAGCGCGCACCGCCATCATGGTCGGTGAAAGATGAATCAGCAATGAATTTTATAAGAGCAAATTATCTGCTTCAACTACCTTTACTTTTGCTCTTTCTGTTTGGAATTTTTGCAGTTTTGAAACAGGTTGTTAAAGAACGCAGTCCGCAGGAATTTATTCACCTCGCAATATTCTTCATTTACCTTTTTTTTGTTGCTCGCTATGCCTACAACATCCGCGATTTTGCAAACATGAAACTGATTTTTCTTTTTCCTACGCTGCTTTCCATGATGTACTTTTTGTGGAAAGGAATTGCTCAGCTAAAGTCGCTTGTGTTAAATAATACAGCGCTTATTCTTGTCAATGCAAGCACGTTGCTTTACGCAATTAACTTAGCCTATTTTCACATCAGGTTGTTTGCCAACCTGTAATCAGAAATTCAACTTATACTGCAGCGTAAACAATCTTGGTGGTTCTAACGCTCCGGGACGCATTGAGTATTCTTCGTTCGTGAAATTCTTCACTACTAAGTTCATTGTTGATTTTTCAGAAATGTGATAAGCCAACCTTGCATCCATTACCCATACACCTTTATTATTTAGTTGGCGGTATTCTTCTACACCGGGTATTGCCAGTGTAAATACTCCGTCTATCCTGTCCATAAAACTGTTGTAGGTAAGCGCATATCCAATGGTGAATTTTCCAAGATCAAATTCAATGTCGCCCCGTGCTACATTGCGCGAACGGTATTTAAGAATGCTTCCGTTGGCGTTGAGCGAATCAACACCGGAGCCCATACTTTGAAAAAAATTCTCAAGATAAACGTTCAGCTTCTTTTGTGTGCTGTCAAGAACAAGGTCAGCAGGGTAGTTAAATACATATCCTGCCAGCAGCCTAACTGGTATTGGTCCTATTTTTCCTTCCCCTACAACACTAACTTCAATTCCGGCTATGCGAGCTCTTGTGATATTCTTGCTTTGAAAACCGAAATCACCGTTTTGAACAACGAATAGAAATTCAATCATGTCATTATATTCCTGCCAGAAAAGAGCAAGGTCGGCATAGCCAAGCCATTTGTTTATTTTGAATGCCTGCTTTAAACCCAGTTCAGCAGTCCACCCCGTTTCAGGTCTCAGACTTGGGTTTTTGAAAATAGTAATACCGGGTGTAATGTCTGCCTGAATGTAGCGTTCAGCAATACTTGGTATTCTGTAGCCCTGACCGTAAGATGCGCGTAAAAATGTTCCTTTCCCGATGGAGTAATTCAACCCGGCTCTGAATAAGGGAGTTGTTTTTTCTATCAGGATTGAATCAGTGGTTTGATACAAGGCCTGCACCTCATAGCGAATGCCTCCAAGAAGAGTCAGTCTGTCTTTTACCTTTTTCTCTATCTGCGCATAGCCTGAACCTAATTGGGTTTTTATATATTCAGTGTACACATTGCTGTAGCTGTGTGTATAGGTGTAAACAAGTCCGGCAGTAAGCGTGAAATTGTATTTGAAATGTTTTTGATATTGATAGTTTAAATAATAAGAGTTAGTGGAACCTTCCTTCTTTTTCCGGTCGCCCCATCTTACTACATTATAGTAGCGCCCACGGAAACTATGTCTTGTTCCGTTTTCTTTTAAATAGGTAAGGTGAGGGTCAATGGTAAGATAGGTGTAGTAATCGTTTGACTGCGTTCCTGCAAAAGGTTTGTAAGCGCCTTCGTTAGCATTTTCCCATAAAAAAACTCTGCCGAATTGTTGACCCATTGAGTTGAAATTTACTCCGTAGGAAAGACCTTTTACCTTTTTGTTATCAATCTTTGTTTTCAGGTTAAGGCGTGCAAGCTGGTCATCACCATGCATTATGTAGCTCTTTAATGAATGAAGGTTGGCGCCAATCACCACATGCAGGTTATCAAATTTCTGGCGGTGTGAGAAGAAGAGACCTGTCATAAACGGGTACGAAAATTTATCCCACCAACGCAACTCATCTCTTCTTGGATTTGAATAAACTCCCTGATAAATAGTAAGCGCAGTTTGCGGTTTTTCTTTTGCCCAGCCGGTGCGCACGTTAATTACTCCGTTCATAGCACCTGTTCCGTAAAGTGATGATGCCGCTCCTTTAATTACCTCAACCTGTTCGGTATTTTCAATCGGTACAAAGTTCCAGCGTATTTCACCAAAATCTCCTGTCAGCATCGGAACTTCATCCACCAGTAATTGCACACGGCTTCCTGTTCCGTAGGCGTATCCGCTGCCCCCGCGTATGCTGGCCTGACCGTCAATAATATTTACTCCCGGAATTTTATCCACCGCTGCAGCAAGTGTTGTTGCATTGGTGTTGGAAATAAGGTAAGGTTTTACTATATCAATGGTTACTACTTCTTCCGATACCTTTTTCTCGTACTGACTGCCGGTAACTACTACCAGGTCTAATTGTTTCGAATCGATTACAAGGTCAAGATTAAATAGCATATCCTGTCCTGCATTCAGTTCAATCTGTTTTGTCTGCGTTCCGTAGCCCACAAAACTGAAGGTAATTTTATGCTTTCCTTCTTTTAGTTTCAGGCTGTATTGACCGTTTATGTCGGTAACGGTTCCTGTTTTATCCTCGCTTACTACGTTAACGCCAATCAGCGTTTCGCCCGATTTCGAGTCTTTTACAGTGCCTTTAAAAAGGGCTTCCTGCGCGTGCAGCGCGTTAATTCCGAAAAGGAATAAGAATATAATTATCGTTAGTTTTTTCATGGTTCAAATGTCGTGGTTAAGGACAAAATTAATTTCACAAATATATAAACAGACAACAACATTGAAATTTTATGAACATAAGGTTATGTAAATGTAAATAGGTGACCGTTATCCCGTTTCCTGTTCTTCAGAATTTACGTAGGTTTGCAGCCCTCTGATTTAGAGGAAAAGTTATGAGCCAGACAACGGCATTAAAACCACTTGTAAGCGTAAAAGACGAATCGCTGGATACCAACCTGCAGGGTAAACTGCATCTTAGTATTCAGTCGGGGCAGGGTTCGCTGGTGTGGGCTTTATTCAGCCCGGGCGATACTAAATACCTTGCCCTTGAATCATTTTCTTACGCCAAAGCAGGTGAGGAACAGGTTTTGGCCCAATTGAAAACCGCACCTTGGTTTGCCAATGTTACTTCGGCTTCGCTGGCCTTGGTTTCGGATAAAATTACCCTTGTACCCGAACCGCTTTTTGATGAAAAGGCAAAAGCTACTTACGGCAATTTTATTTTTGCTTCTGCCGAAAATCAAACAGTGCTTTCCGCCAAAGTGCGCAGCGCAGGATGCTTTGCAGTTTTCGCCCTTTCGCAGGAAAAGGAAAAATTGTACCGCAGCTTTTTCCCTGCCATAAAAATTATGCATGCAGCAATGCCCTTGCTCGAAAGCGTTTTAACCAATGATAAAAACGAAAGCAGCGAAAAGGCTTACCTCAGTATCAGGCCCAAAAGCATGGAGCTTGTTTTTACCAAAAACGGCACCCTGCTTTATTACAACACCTTTAGCCACACCACCAGCGAAGATGTAATTTATTACCTGCTCTTTGCTTTGGAGCAACTGAAGCTAAATCCAGAAACCATTGCCCTGCAACTGATGGGCGTGGTGGAGAAAAACGATGCGGTATATTCCATCATCCATAAATATGTGCGTAACGTAAGTTTTATGCCGCGCACCAACCGCTTTGAGTTCAGCTACCGTTTCAGCGAATTGCCCGAACACGCTTTTTATACCTTATACACTCAGTACCTATGCGCATAATAAGCGGAAAATACAAAGGCCGGAAAATTGAACCGCCCGGCAAACTACCTGTGCGCCCCACCACCGATTTTGCAAAAGAAGGTTTGTTTAATGTGCTTACCAACATGATTGACTTTGAAGAAACCGAAGCACTCGACCTTTTTGCAGGAACGGGCAACATCAGTTTTGAGTTGATTTCGCGCGGCTGCATCTCGGTGCTGGCGGTGGAACAGAATTACAACTGTGTGAAGTTTATTAACTCCATGTGCGAAAAGCTGAACGAAAAAAATGTGCGAACTCAGGCTGCCGATGTGTTTCGTTTTCTGGGTTTTTGTACCCGCCAGTTTTATTTGATTTTTGCCGACCCGCCTTTTGAATTAGACAACGCACAGCTTATTCCCGGAATTATTTTTGAACGCAAACTGCTCAAACCCGGTGGACTTTTAATCATGGAACATTCCGAGCGTTTTGATTTTTCAAAATATCCCAACTTCTCGCAAACGCGCCATTACGGAAAAGTGAATTTCAGTTTTTTTACAGAACCTGTTCCGGAAGACTGAAGATTTTTCTTGCTACACTGAAATATTTTTTGAGCACCTTATAATTGTTTCCGTGAACGAAATACAATTTAAAGGGGTAAAATTGATTAAAAAATTATCGAACATAATTTGGGTTTTGTGAGTATAAAAAAAGTCATTTATCTATTTGATTTGGGTTAATTAGAATAAATGATAAATTTAGACCGAATAAAATATTTTCAAATCCGCTTTGTCCTCAATTGGAAAGAGATATAGACTATATATTAGTAATTGCAATAATGCAATTACGGTTATCTCATCAAAAAGCATTTGTAATCTCTCGGTAAATAATTCAGGCAGGTTAAAGAAAATATTAATTAGCCTTCTATTCCCGGCTTTTATTTATTTATTTTCAGGAGAAAAGGACATTCTTGCCCAACCTGTAAATGACAATTGCAATACAGCAACCTCTTTAGGAACTTTGCCAGCACCGGCAACTTGTCCAAGCGGTATTGGCACACAAGTTAGTAGAGCTGGAACACTTGTAGCGGCTACTCCTGCAAATCCATATGTTTTTCAAAATGGATGTAGCGGTGCCGGAGGACCAAACATGGGCGTTCCTGCTAATGATGTCTGGTATTCATTTGTTGCCAGCGGTTATCAGGTCGTTATTACAGTTAACAGTTCCTTTGCAAATCCAAACATTGCTATGTACGCTGGCTCCTGTGGTAATCTTGGTGGTGGAGTAGGTGGATGCGCTGTAGGAACCGGTGGCACTGTTTCACTTACGGTTAACCAAATGGTCATCGGAACAACTTACTATGTTCAAGTTAGTGGAAATACCGGACAAACCGGAACATTCAATTTATATGCACAAAACAATATCAGTTGCAATGATTGCACGGTTTCATCCACATTAACTGTTTCGCCACCACCTGTAAATGGTATGTACACACCGGGGCAAACAGTTCATTTCTGTTATCACATTGATAACTATGCAGAAATTAATACAAATTGGTTACATGGAGTTCAGATTAGTTTGGGTGCAGGATGGGATCCTGCAACAATTGTGGCTTCTCCGGTAACAACTTATGACTGCGGAACTTGGGTTTATTATCCAGCCGGAATTATAGATGCTCAGGGTGCTTCATGGCCTCCCGGTTTTTATTTTAACAGAACATGCGCCCCGCTTGGCGGGGGAACAGCAGGCGATGGAATTCCAGGGAATAATTATGGAGATCATATTACCCCAAACTTTTTTGGAGACGAAAATGTTTATGCCATTCCTGCAAATATCTGGAACTTTTGTTTTGATGTATCTGTTGATAATGTTTGCGCTCCCGGCTCTAATTTAAGTGTAACATTCAACACCTCCGGAGACGGAGAATCGGGTTCATGGACAAATCTGGGATGTGTTACTGATTTGGCTTCAGTCTTTAACGCAGTTGGCTCTTGCTGCCCACCAGTTATGACTTCAACACCTGCCGCTTGTGGTGTAAATGACGGAACAGCAACAGCAACTCCTGTTGGAGTTTCTAATCCTTATAATTATGTCTGGAGAAATTCTTCAGGAACTGTTATATCAACAACCAACGGTGTTTCAGGAGCTAATACCATCACAGGTCTGGCCCCCGGAACATATACAGTAAGTATAACAAATGTTTTAAATTGCGTGGTAACAAATACCGTAATTGTTGCAGGCTCTCCGCTTGTAGCTGTGCCTACTGCAGGAAGTAACAGCCCTGTTTGTGCCGGAGCTACGTTAAATTTAACTGCGGCAACTATTGCCGGAGCATCTTATAGCTGGACGGGACCAAATGGATTTTCATCCTTATCTCAAAATCCATCTATTACAAGTGTTACTGTAGCAGCTTCCGGCACCTATACTGTTACTGCAACTGTTGGAGGTTGCAGCAATACATCCTCTGTTACAGTTGTTATTAATCCCAAGCCTGTAGTTACTGTTCCTGCAAATATTGTAGTTTGTAAAGGAGTAACAGTTGCGGCCTCAAATTTCACAAGCACAGTTCCTGGAACTACTTATGGATGGACTAACAGTAATACAACTATCGGCCTTGCTGCAAACGGAACCGGCAACACTCCTTCATTTACGGGAATAAACAATACAGCAAATCCGGTTACATCTACTGTTACAGTAACGCCTACTGCTAATGGATGTCCGGGAACTCCGGTTTCTTATACTATCACCGTTAATCCGGCTCCCGTTGTTGTAGTTCCTGCAAACATTATTGTTTGCAAGGGAGTAACAATTCCCGCTTCTAATTTTACAAGTACAACATCAGGAACTACATTTGCATGGACAAATTCCAATACTGCAATTGGCCTTGCAGCAAGCGGAACTGGAAATACTCCTTCCATTACAGGAATAAACAACACTTCGTTTCCATCTGTAGCAACGGTAACAGTAACACCCACTGCCAATGGCTGTCCGGGTACACCAGTATCTTATACTATTACTGTTAATCCAACTCCCGTTGTTGTTGTTCCTGCAAATGTTGCCGTTTGCAACGGAGCAACTGTTGCTGCCGGTGTATTTACAAGCACTACCCCTGGAGCTACATTTGCATGGACAAATTCAACACCTTCAATTGGACTTGCAGCAAGTGGAACAGGCAATACACCATCATTTACAGGAACAAATGTTACAGCTAATCCAATAACATCAACTGTAACTGTAACACCTACTGCCAATGGCTGTCCGGGCACACCAGCCAGTTATACTATTACAATAAATCCAACACCTGTAGTTGTTGTTCCGGCAAACATTACAGTTTGTAAAGGCGCAACTGTTCCGGCTTCCAGTTATACAAGCACTACTCCGGGCACCAACTTTGCATGGACAAATTCCAATACTTCAATTGGACTTGCAGCAAGTGGAACAGGCAATATACCATCATTTACAGGAACAAATGTTACAGCTAATCCAATAACATCAACTGTAACAGTAACACCCACTGCCAATGGCTGTCCGGGCACACCAGTTTCTTATACGATTACAATAAATCCAACACCTGTAGTTGTTGTTCCGGCAAACATTACAGTTTGTAAAGGCGCAACTGTTCCGGCTTCCAGTTATACAAGCACTACTCCGGGAACCACCTTTGCATGGACAAATTCAACGCCTTCAATTGGTCTTGCAGCAAGCGGAACAGGCAATACACCATTATTTACAGGAACAAATGTTACAGCTAATCCAATAATATCAACTGTAACTGTAACACCTACTGCCAATGGCTGTCCGGGTACACCAGTATCTTATACTATTACTGTTAATCCAACTCCTGTTGTTGTTGTTCCTGCAAATATAACAGTGTGTAATGGCTCTACTGTTTCGGTCTCTGCATATACCAGTACCACACCCGGAACAACATTTGCGTGGACAAATTCAACACCTTCAATTGGACTTCCC
>CAMAVO010000074.1 GCA_945861685.1 Chitinophaga pinensis
ATCAGCTACAACAGCTCCTGTATTATCGGGCTGTGCGTCCCAGACTGTTCCATCAATTATGGCATGAAAACTACCGTTAAGGATGTTGGGGTCATTATCATCATCGCTGTTATTGCAGGCAGTGATTGAAAAAAGGGCAGTAAGAATACCAAGGTAGATTAGTTTGTTCATGTGTTGGGGTTTTTAAAATTTTGGGCGAAGATATAAAAGAGAGTCGATTCTACGTCATTGCGAGCTTTAGCGAAGCAATCTCGTGATATAAAGCAGCATTTTTATGCGAGATTGCTTCGGGTGAAAAACCCTCGCAATGACGATTACTACTTCCCCACCAGATGCACCCCATCATCCTTCAACTCCACCAACTTCAGTTTGTAAAGGGTACCAATGGCTTTTTTAAAAAGTTTTTTGCTGATGCCCAGCGCATCGTAAATTTCACCGGGTTGTGATTTATCAGTAAGCGGAAGGAATCCTTTATTCTTTTTTAGTTTATCCAATATAACAACCGTGTTGTCGGTAATAGCTGCCACGCCTTGTTTTTGCAGGGCAACATCTACTTTTCCTTCTTCTGTTATTTTTTTGATGTAGCCTTTTACACGGTCGCCCGGATGTATATCTTTAAACACTTCGTTGCTGTAAAGCAGTCCGGCATAGCGGCTGTTGATGATGCAGCTCATGCCTATCTGCGTGTGGCGTGTTATCAGTAAATCCACTTCCTGATTAGGTTGCAGCTCGCTTACATCGCGGTCCAGAAAATCTTCAATCTTGGCGCTGCCCGTAAATCCTTTTTCGGATTTGTCCTGCAACACTACTACATGGCTTTCGCCTTCTTCCAGTTTTCCGCGCTGCTCATAAAGCGGAACGTAAACTTCAAGTCCGTCATCATTCAGCGCAAGCGATGCGCCATCAGCATTTATACGTAATACTTTAAGGTATAGAAAATCGCCTGTTTCGGGTTGGTTGGTGGTCATGGGGTGTTTTTAAAGAACGCGTAAGGTAGGGATTTTACCACTAAGGGCACTGAGGACACTAAGGTTCACTAAGTTTTTTACCGCTAAGGCGCGAAGACGCGGAGGTTATTAGTGATAGCATTACATCAATTACTCAACCCTCACCACCGAGAATAACATCCTCACCGGTTCGCTGGAGCTTATCAGGTAATGTTTGTTTTCTAACAAGAAAGAATTCATTGCTGGCAAGAAAGAGTTCACTGCTGACAAGAAAGAACTCACTGCTGGCAAGAAAGAACTCATTGCTGACAAGAAAGAGATACTATTTCCCCTTCCCCCTCACCACCGTAAGCACCGTATAAATAAGGATTTTGAAATCCACCGCCAGCGTCATATTCTCGATATAAATCAAATCGTATTTCATGCGCTCCAGCATTTGGTCTACGTTTTCGGCATAACCAAACTTTACCATTCCCCACGAAGTAATACCCGGGCGCACCTTGTGCAGATGCTTGTAGTGCGGGGCTACAGCCACTATCTGGTCAATAAAATATTTACGCTCAGGGCGCGGACCAACAAGGCTCATATCGCCTTTCAATACATTGTAGAACTGCGGAATTTCGTCCAGCCGCGTTTTGCGCATAAACTTCCCGAATTTGGTAATGCGCGGGTCATGGTCGCTGCTCAGTTGTGGGTTACCGCTCTCGGCATTTTGTATCATGCTGCGGAATTTATACATCGTAAAAGGTTTGCCGTGCAGACCTATGCGCTCGTGGCTGTAAAACACCGGACCGGAAGAAGAAAGTTTTACCAATATAGCAGTGATGAGATAAACCGGAGACAGCAACGTAAGCACCAAAGCCGAAACAACAATATCACCGATACGCTTTAAACTCTTTTGCCACGCTGGCATAATATCCTGCGTAATATGAATAAGCGGAGTGCCGTAAATGGTATTCATCTTCACCGAACCCGAAAGAATATCATACATATCAGGAATAATTTTCAGCGTTACCTTGCTCTCTTCAAACTCAGTAATAATGCCCTGAATTTTATTGTGCTCTGATGATTCCAAAGCAATAATGGCTTCTTCAAGTTCGTATTTTTCAATAATATGTTTGATGTCGGCAGCGCCACCCAAATGCGGAAGTTTATCGTCAAGCAGATGCCCAGTTTTGTTTCCGTTTGCGTGAATAAAACCAACAAACTTATTTCCGGTTGAAGTGCGTTGCGCCTCCAGTTCAGTAAACAGTTGCAGCGCTTTCTCGTTGCTGCCTATCAGCAAAGTCGGGAAACCGATAATGCGGTTGTGAATGCGGTGTGCCGTGCGCGTAGTCAGTATTACACGAAACGTGTACGTGAAAAAGAAATGCAGTAAAAACAGCGCAACAAAACTCTGGTAATAGCTTTTGTAAGAATTGATTTCATCATCCAGAATAAGCGCGAAGAAAATGGTGATAACACCAATCAAGGTAGTCAACAAGGTTTGCCCCAATTCTTTTAAGCGGCTCTTGCGGTAGATGTTGCTGTATGTTCCCTGAATGGCATACAATGCAAGCCAGAACAACGGAACAAGCACAAGTCCGGTAAAAAATTTATCATCAAACTCAACCGGTATTTTCTCACCAAACTTATTCGACTCAATAAATGTCTTACGGAAAATAAAAAACAAACTCCACGCTCCCGCAGCCGACACAATGTCGAAGAAGAGATACTTGAGGGCTTGGAGTTGTTTGTTCATTTTCTTTAACACTTCGACAAGCTCAGTGTGACCTTGTCAGGCTGAGCCTGTCGAAGCCTTTATTATTCAATAGATCAGTTTCACATTATCAATATACACCATCGGTTCCGGACTTCCTTCATCGGGTATCACCCCGAAATAAACATTGTAATTAATAGCATTCACAAACAGACTTACCTCATTGGTAAGGTTCACATAAATCTTGTTCCAGTTCTCACTTTTGTTAATCAAAATAGTTTGCGGCACTTGTGTGCTCACACCGCCCGCTTCATTTGCAAAAATCCCAATGCGGAAGGTGTTGTTGCATTTGTAATTCAGTTCCAGAAAAACGGGAGTGCCGCCTTTCGGCAAGGCATACTCGTTAATGGTTTTGCATTCAAATAAAATATGTGGCGGATTGCGCATAGCAAAAAGACCTGAAGTATTTCCTTCAAAAATATCTGCAGTTCCGCTCAGACGGTTCAGTGTGCTGTCGCTTGCCGAGGTTATCTCCAGCGTGTATCCCGGACTTTCAAAATCTTCTTTCCATGCAAAGGTAGTAGTTGAATAATACTGAACATTGGGTTGCAGCGTAATAACGCTGTCGGGAAAAAGTTCGGTGGTAATTTCATAAGGCTCATAAAAAGGATAAGGAATTCGGGTAGCCGAAATCCCGTTCATTTTTATTCCTCCATAGATGGTGATTTTATGACTGCCGCTTTTCAAAACCGGAACAGTAGCCGGTAATTCATACGTTCCCACCAATTCATCATCCACATACACCCAGGCATCCGTAATTTTATGTGAAGCTGTTCCCTCCACTACATAATCAGTGGTAAGCGTAATGGTATCAATCTGAATGTAGGATGGAATTCCTTCATCAGGGTTAATTACTTCGCAGGAAGGCAGCAAAGCAGCCAACGCAAAAAAAAGAAAAGAAAAGATTAAAAACTTAAAATAATTCACGTTACAACTGTTTAGACAAATTTCGTCACCCTGAACTTGTTTCAGGGTCTTGATTTAAGATGCTGAAACAAGTTCAGCATGACGATTAATTTCAGAGTAGAATTATTTCAATAGTGTGCTGCTGATGTGAAACTTATCAATGATTTTGTACGCCACTTCCAATGCCTTGTAGCCATCGTCAATAGTAACCACAGGCGTTGTGTTGGTGTTGATGGCATTTGCAAATGTTTCCAATTCCATTTTTATTGCGTTAGTGTCGGGCACTTCAGGCGCCTCAAATGTAATTGCTTTTTTTCCTTTTCCAAACCCGAGGTCAATAAACATAGTATCGGGGTTAGGCTCACCCTCAATGGATGAAAGTCGAATGATGTCGGTTTTCTTTTTCAGAAAATCAATGGCTATGTAGGCATCACGCTGAAAAATGCGTGTTTTACGCATCTGTTTCATCGAAATGCGACTGGCAGTTAAATTGGCTACACAACCGTTATCAAACTCAATCCGCGCATTGGCAATATCAGGCGAATCACTTACTACAGCCACACCACTTGCGCTGATTCTTCTGATGTTTGCTTTCACAATATTCAGCACAATATCAATATCGTGAATCATTAAATCCAACACCACCGGAACATCCGTGCCCCGCGGATTGAACTGTGCAAGGCGATGCGCTTCAATAAACATGGGTTGACCGCAATAAGGCTTTGCCGCCAAAAAGGCAGGATTAAAACGCTCCACATGTCCTATCTGCACAACTGTTCCGGCTTCGCGGGCAAGGTTGGAAAGTCTTCTTGCTTCGCCCAAAGTATTGGTTACGGGCTTTTCAATAAAAACGTGTTTTGATTTGCGCAGAGCCATTGCTGCACAATCATAATGCGTTACAGTGGGCGTTACAATGTCAATCACATCACAGTGTTCCATCAGTTCTTTCATGGATTTAAAACTATTTACCGAATGAGTTTCCTGCGCTTTCACGCTGCGCTCAAGGTCCGGGTCGTAAAAACCCATAACGGTGTAAGCAGGAATTTCTTTCAGCAGTCCGATGTGAATCATCCCGAGATGACCCGCGCCCAACACTCCTATTTTCAGTTTTTTATTCATCTGATACGGCCAAAAGTAGTCCTAATGCAGGCGGCTTATCTGCCAATCTCAACCGTTTTTTAAAGGCAGGTTGTTGAAAACAATCCTGAATGCTTCAAAAGCCTGCTTGCGATAATCCCTACTATTGACACATGATTGATACTTTCCGCCACAAAGGGATGCGCAAGCAGTTAAAAAGTGTTCTGCTGCTAAAAGGGATTAAGAATACTGCAGTGCTGGATGCTATTGAAAAAATTCCGCGCCACCTTTTTCTCGACAAAGCTTTTGAAGAACACGCTTATGAAGACAAGGCCTTTCGCATTGGCGCAGGGCAAACTATCTCACAACCTTATACAGTTGCTAAACAAACCGAATTATTAGAACTTAGAAAAAACGAAAAAGTGTTGGAAATAGGTACCGGCTCAGGTTACCAAAGTTCTGTACTGGCCGAGTGTGGTGCACGGGTTTATTCTATTGAGCGACAGAAACTATTGCACGACACGGCAAGACCGTTGTTAGAACAACTTGGATATAATGTAAAAACATTTTATGGTGATGGTTATCTTGGCTTGCCCAGATACGCTCCATTTGATAAAGTGATTGTAACAGCCGGTGCGCCATACATTCCACCTGCGCTGATTGAACAACTGAAAGTGGGTGGTATCCTTGTAATTCCTGTTGGCGAAGGCAGGGAGCAAGTAATGAAGACTGTAACTAAAATCTCTGCAACTGAAGTGCAAATAAAGGAACACGGTGATTTCCGCTTTGTGCCGCTGCTGGAAGATAAGGCAGGGAAATAACAGGCAACTAAAAAAATTGTCACGTAAAAAAAGTATATTTGATGGGTATTATTTCCGACAAAACACCGCTTTAACTAATCTAAAAAACATGAAAAAACAATTATTGACTTTACTTGCTGCATTTGTAATTCCAGTTTTAAGTTTTTCACAAACCTGCTACCCCGGCTGGAATTATTATCGAGACATTACCATTGACAATACAAGTGGCTCTGCACTTACAGATTATCAGGCTGGTCTCACGATTCAAACAGGTGCTGCCATTCTTGCCGGAAAATTAAATTCCGATGCATCCGACTTGCGCTTTTCAGATATGGCTTGCAATACATTGAGCTATTATATGGATAGTGCTGCATCAAGCAATCAAAATAAAATTTGGGTAAAAGTGCCTTCCATTGCTGCAAATACAACAACTACAATTCAATTTTATTATGGCAATACCTCAGCCACCAACAGCACTGCTGATGGCGATGCCACTTTTATTTTCTTTGATGATTTTGAAGACAACGCTGTTAATGTTGCAAAATGGAATACGTTCGGCACTTACAGCCTGCTTACCGAAACCGGGGGTGAACTTCACTACAATTGCGTTTATGAGGAAAATGCAAGATATAAATATGTTTATACAGTAGCTGATTTCACTAACAGAGTGGTGATTGATGCGGGTGTTTATCATGATGACCAACATGCTTTCGGTTATGCATCAACTGATAATTTACTTTCCAGGATTTATCAGCGTCCGATTGGGAATGCAAACGACACCTTGCGTCTTATTTCTATAACAGATACAACATCAAATGGTAGTTATGCTCCGGGCGCTGATGACTTTCCTTGGATTCCGGTTGCACAAAACACCATGAATAATCTTTCAGTTGATGTTGAGTTAGTTTCTGCGGGGCTGCGGTTTCACTTATTTAAAGACCATACCAGTGGTGAAATTACTTCAGGTCCTTTTGATATAGCTTTACCGGGAGTAACAAACTCATCCGGTTTTAAATTCTGTTTGTCAGCAAACGATTTCTTTGGCAGTTATTCTGGGCTCAGCTATATAAAAATTCGGCAGGGTGCAGAGCTACTTCCTGCTTCATCATTCAGTCCGGAACACCTAACAACACCTGTAGGAATTCAAAGTTTCAGCACTGAAATTATTCAGGTTTATCCAAATCCTTCGTTTGGTGATTTTACACTTAACTTACCAGATACAAGACATTACAAAGCAGTGCTTAAAGATGTAACCGGCAGAATTTCTTGGCAGGGAACGGTTGAAGGAAAAACAGGGAAAATATCCATGACGGGAATTTCACCTGGGATATATAGTCTTGAAATTTATGAAGGAACTACTTTTTTTCAAAAGAAACTGATGATACAGTAGTATGAAAAAAAAATCATTCTGTTTTCAGTATTCTATTTCCTGTTTTCTATTTCCTATTCCGCTGCCCAGCAAACCCGCACCTATATTGCCGACAAAGCCCTTGCCCCGCGCGAACACAGAGTGGATATGCAACACCTGAAACTGGAGGTTTCTTTTGAGCCGCAGAAAGGTTTGGTAAAAGGAAAAGTAACACACACCTTCATTGTTCTTCAGCACGAAGTTGATTCTGTTTTTTTAGATGCTCCCGGAATAAAGTTTATGAGCGTAAAGCTGGATGATGTGATAACGAAATACAAAACCGATGATAATGGGATTACCGTTTTTCCGGGCTCAACGTTGCACTGGGGAAATACGCACAACCTGACTATTGAATATGAAGCCACACCGCGCAAAGGAATTTATTTCATAGGCTGGAACGATCCGAAAAATTTAAGCCGCAAACAAATATGGACACAGGGACAAGGTATTGATAACCGTCATTGGATTCCTTGTTATGACGAGAGCAATGATAAATTAACAACAGAGGTTATTGTAACATTTGATAAAGAATACAAAGTGCTTTCAAACGGAACTAAACTGGAAGAAAAAGACAACGGAAACGGCACAAAAACATGGCATTATAAAATGCAACACGAGCACACAACTTATCTGATGATGCTTGGTATTGGCAAATATGAAATTGAGGAACGTAAATCAACAAGTGGTGTTCCTATCCACCTTTGGTATTACCCGGAACACAAAGACAGAGTTGAACCATCTTACCGTTATTCGGTTGAGATGTTTGATTTTTTTGAAAAGGAAATTGGTGTGCCTTACGCTTGGGAATCATACTCGCAAATTCCGGTTCAGGATTTTATGTATGGAGCCATGGAAAATACTACGGCAACTCTCTTCGGTGATTTTTTTATGGTTGACAAACGCGGATATCTGGACAGAAACTATGTTGCAGTAAACGCGCATGAACTGGCTCACCAATGGTTTGGTGACTTAGTTACCGAGCGCAGCGCAGCGCATCATTGGCTGCAGGAAAGTTTTGCTACTCATTACAACCTTACTTACGAACGCGAAGTTTTCGGACAAGACCATTTTGACTGGGCAAGAAGAGAAGCCGTGAACAAAGCATTGGATGCCTCAAAGGCTGATAAAAAACCAATTGCGCACAGTGAAGCGGGTTCGCCCCGTCATTACCCGAAAGGTTCCATAGTATTGCAGATGATGAAGTATGTTGTGGGGCGTGAAGGCTTCAATAAATCCATTAAACATTATCTCGAAGACCATAAATACAAGAATGTGGACTCAGAAGATTTGCTGATTGCTTTTCATGAAACATTGGGTAAATCATTGGATTGGTTTTGGGAAGAATGGGTTTACCGCGGAGGTGAGCCACACTATGTTGTTACCTATCGCGAAGAAATAGAAGATGGAAAACAACAAACTATTTTCTCGGTTTCGCAGGAGCATGAACTAAGCGATGTGGTGGGACTTTTCAAGATGCCGATTGCTTTTGAAGTACATTATACAGACGGAACCAAAGACAGCAAAACTGTGTGGATTGAAAACAAGCATCACGAAGTAAAAGTTGAAAACATTTTAGATAAAAAAGTGAGTTTTGTTTTATTTGATCCGAACAGCGAAGTGATGAAATCATTTGAATTCAAAAAGTCGTTTACTATGTTAAAAGAACAAGCTATGAAAGCGCCCAATATGATTGACCGCTACGATGCCATTCTTGCCTTGCGCGACACCAGTCTTTCACTAAAACAGGATTTACTTATTAATGCTTTTAACAATGAGAAATTTCATGCTGTAAAATCAGAAATAATTTTTCAATTAGTGAGTGAAAATGATGCTAAAAGCCTTGAGCTGATTAAAAATGCAATTAATGATAAAGATGCTGCTGTTCGCAAAAGTGTAATACAAAATGTAAAAACGATTCCCTCAGCGTTGCGCACCGAATATGAAAAACTGCTAACCGATTTATCCTACGAAACTGTTGCATTGGCATTAGAAAAACTGAGCCTTCAGTTTCCTGAAAACACAAAGAAATATTTGGATGCAACAAAAAATATGGAGGGATACAGAGGAAGAAATGTTTTAGTAAAATGGTTAGAAGTTGCTTCTTCTACCGACAAGAAATATTCAAATGAACTGGTTGATCTCACATCTTCCTCTTATGAATTTATGACACGTCAAAATGCTTTTTCTTCGTTGCGAAAATTAGATTACTTCAACCAAATTGCTTTAAAAAACACACTGGATGGAGCTTTCAGCAGCAATAACCGTTTAGCCTCACCGGCAATTGAAACCTTGAAATATTTTTACACCAAAAACGAATACCGCAAAATGATTGCTGATTATCTGGCTTCAAAGAAATGGAACGACTGGGAGAGTGTAATTGTGAAACAGGTGCAAAACTAACATCCTGAAAACTTTCCATAGCTTTGTTTCCAAACTAAAACCTTAACACCATGAATAAAAATCTACTCGTTATCTTCACTGTTATTGCTTCAGCGTTTATAAACCCTTTACAGGCGCAGCCTACGATAACAGCAGCCAGCTTTACTCCTCAGCCGGGCGAAAATTTTCTGATTCACCTGTTTCCGTATCAGGCAGCAGGCATTGGCGGTGCGGGTCTTACCTGGGATTTTTCAGGTGTTGCCGCATCAGGAACAGCTAATATGAACCATGTTGATCCTGCTTCAACGCCAAGCGCAGCAAGTTTTCCTGATGCAACGGTTAGTATTTCGCAAGGTGGTGCATACAGTTATTTTGAAGGCAATTCCGGTGGTTGGTATTATGATGGTGTAGTGGCAAGCGGCAATCTTATTCCCTATTCAGATGCTGAAAAATTAATGGATTTTCCTTTTACCTATACCGACACTTACAGTGATAATTTTGGCGCTACGTTTACAGCCGGAGTTACTATTACGCGTGCAGGAACGGTGAATGTTACTGCTGATGCTTACGGAACATTGATGCTGCCTTACGGTACCATCAACAATGTTATCCGTGTTAAAGTAATTGAAAGTTATACCGACAGCTATACCGTTACAGTGCCCGTTACGCTTACGTATGCTGCAACTAATTACTACTGGTATAAAGCCGATACACATTATCCCGTTCTCAGTATTTCTTCCCTGGATCAGGATGGCACGCTGTATCAGGGTGCTACTTACCTTGATCAGGCACATATCAGCGCGGTGGAAGAAAATATTGCGAATGCTATCAATCTGAATATTTTTCCAAATCCTTCAAGCAATATTTCAACAGTTTCGTTTGATTTGGTGCAGTCCGAAAAAGTTATGTTGTCGATTTATAACAGTGTTGGTGAACTGGTTGACGTGATTGAGCAAAATCAATTGGGTGCAGGCAATCACCGGTATACTATTAACACTGCCAATTATGCTGCGGGTTTATATACACTGAAAATTTTGGTGGGAGATAAGGCGGGGATGAAGAAGATCAGTGTGTTATAAATCAAAAAAATGTTTGAAAAAATACTTGAAAATTTAAAGATAACCTCTTTAAACAGCATGCAGCTTGCTTCGCTTGAAGCTGCAAAAACAGCAACCGATATTCTGTTGCTTTCGCCCACGGGTTCGGGCAAAACAGTTGGCTTTCTTTTGCCTGTTTTAAGCAGTTTAAAAGCTGAAGAAAAAGGTGTGCAGGCATTGGTGATAGTTCCTTCGCGTGAGCTGGGTTTGCAGATAGAGCAGGTGTTTAAGCAAATGAATACGGGCTTTAAAGTGAACTGCTGCTATGGCGGACACTCAACACGTACTGAGAAAAATAATCTCTCGCATCCGCCTGCTCTGCTGGTGGGCACACCGGGGCGCATTGCTTACCACATACAACATAACAACATAGATACTTCAAGCATTCACACCCTTATTCTGGATGAGTTTGACAAGGCATTAGACCTTGGTTTTAAGGAGGAGATGTCGGCTATTATAGGTAATTTAAGAAATCTGAAAAGGCGCATTCTTACATCGGCAACGGCCATGAAAGAGATACCTTCTTTTACCGGAGTGCGCAATCCTGTTGAACTGAATTTCCTGAACACCGGCTCTCCAACAACTGTTACGTTGAAGCTGAAATACCTGAAGGCAGAGGATACCGATAAGCTGAATATTTTGTTTTCGCTTATTTGTAAACTGCAAAATAAATCAACGCTGGTGTTTTGCAATCACCGCGATGCAGTGGAGCGCATCAGTATTTTGCTGGAAGGGAAAGGTCTAGCACATGGTGTTTTTCACGGAGGTCTGGAACAGGAAGGCAGAGAACGTGCACTTATAAAATTCCGCAACGGAAGTCACCGTTTGCTGATTACTACTGACCTTGCTTCGCGCGGATTAGATATACCCGAGATTGAAGCGGTGATTCATTATCAGCTGCCGACCACACACGATGTATTTACACACCGCAACGGAAGAACAGCGCGAATGAATGCAGAAGGAAGTGCTTATTTACTGCTTTCGGCAAACGATCATATTCCCACTTTTATTGAAGAAACACCGGAGTTAGAAACCTTGCCCGACAAAAATGTGATGCCACCCAAAGCACGCTGGCGCACCTTATACATTGCTGCCGGCAAAAAGGAAAAGATTAATAAAATGGACATTGTGGGCATGTTGTTACAAAAAGGCAAACTGGCAAAAGATGAGTTGGGATTGATAGAGGTGCTGGATCATTCGTCCTATGCTGCCGTAAGTAATCATAAGGTGGAGCAGGTACTGAAATTAATACGTGAGGAAAAGATTAAGAATAAGAAGATAAAGATTGCCATTTCGGAATAAGTTAAGTAGCCAAATAGGCAAATAGCCACTTAGGCAAATAGCAAACCGCTACCTGGCTAACTCCTATTTGGCTAACCCCTATTTGGCTACTTGGCTAACTCCTGCTTGGCTTACAAATGAAACACCCTCCCGAAAAAACAGAACTGCATCCGCGCAACCGCCACCGCGGCAGGTATGACTTTGAGTTGCTCACGCGCAGCTGCCCTGAATTGATACCGTTTGTTATTACCAACGCTTACAACGATACTTCAATTGATTTCTTCAATGCGGCAGCGGTTAAGATGTTGAATAAAGCGTTGCTGAAGCACTATTACAACATTCAGCACTGGGATATTCCTGATAATTATTTATGTCCTCCCATACCGGGACGGGCTGATTACATTCACCATGTTGCTGATTTATTAGCTGAAACTAACAACGGAAAAATTCCAACAGGCAGCAAGGTAAAGTGTCTTGACATTGGCACGGGCGCTAATTGTATTTATCCGATTATCGGGAATTACGAATACGGCTGGAGTTTTACCGGCAGTGATATTGACTCCCTTGCCATTGATGCAGCCAATACACTTGTTAAACTTAACCCTTCGCTGAAAGGTAAAGTGGAACTGCGTTTGCAGTTGGATGCCAACGCTGTTTTTCGCGGTATTATTCATGAAGGCGAGCAGTTTGATGTGAGTATCTGTAACCCGCCTTTTCATGCTTCGGCAGCAGAAGCTAAAGCAGGTACGCTGCGCAAGCTGAGTAATTTAAAAGGCCGAAAAATAAGCAAGCCTGCTCTTAACTTCGGTGGAACTAACAACGAGTTGTGGTGCGAAGGTGGCGAAGCAAAATTTGTACGCACCATGATTGCCGAAAGTCGGCAGTTTGCAGCTTCGTGCAAATGGTTTACTACGCTGGTTGCCAAAAGCGAAAACCTTAACAGCATTTATGCTGCGCTTAAAATTGCAAATGCTGATGAGGTAAAAACCATTGCCATGGCTCAGGGTAATAAGAGCAGCCGCATAGTGGCGTGGAGGTTTTGACCACCCCCTGACCCCCTCCTTGAAACCTCATCTGACTTGTCCTAAAATAGGTTTACACAAAACCAGGACAAATGAAGCAAAGACAACAAAAATTCACAGAAACATTTAAGCGTCAGGTAA
>CAMAVO010000075.1 GCA_945861685.1 Chitinophaga pinensis
ATAAACCGAATCGGGATTTACTTTTTGCCCAAAAGCAGAGCAGGTGCAGACTATGCACAATGCAACCGAAATAATAATTCTGCAAAAAAACACGCAGAAAGAATCAATAATTGAAATAAACGATAAACTGATTTTACTCAGTCCGCTCAATACTTTTTACCCGAAAGCATTGAACCTTTGTCGGGCTATGGCAGGTCTTCTGACTCGTTCTTTTTCGGAGCCTTCCCGTCAGCCTAGGCGGACAGTGGCAAAGAATTCCGAAAACAAAAAAGAACTTACAGCAGCGGGAACTGTTCAGGATTTACACCTGATTCCCATTTTAATCCTGTGAATTTGACATCTTCACTAAGAACCATCGCTTGGGTGCAAAAGTATTAATTTTTAAATGACAAATAAGATTGAAGATATTTTCCTAAACTTGCTGAGTAATTTTTGAGGTTTAAATCTGTTACTATGTCAAAATTTGTCACCACTATAATTCTTCTTTTCGCTTTATGTTCTGTTTTTGCACAAACCAATCAGGAGTTTGAAATTTTCGTTAATGGAAACGTGGAAAAAATTACACCCGGCAAGAAGAATATCTTCATAACATCTAAAGGCGATACCATTGTTTATAAGGTTGATGACATTATCAAAGAAATGGTAAAAGATCAACCAAAGGTTAGCAATACAGGAGCAACTGCTACAAACAATAAAGAGCCAGAAAGTGAGAAGGTGCAGGAAAAAGCGGAAATTGCAGCTGCAGCTGTTGATAAAACTGAAGTAGTAAAACCTGTTGTTCAACTAAAGCCTGTTGATGTGCCAAAGCAGGAAAAAGTTAATGTCGAAGCAACGCAGCAGAAGCAGGTTCAAACTCCACCTGTGGGGCCTGCCAAGACAGAACCTTCCAAAGAGGCGCCAAAACAAAACACACCTGATTTAGCGGAGATTGAGCGTTTGAAAGAAGAGGCGCGAAAAAAAATAAAAGGTAATGCTAATGAAACAGTAGTTAAACCAACAATTGAAACTAAAAATCAAAATACATTAGTTGAGTCTAAAAAAAAGACTGTTGAAATTGAAAAAATAAGTCAGCCAGTGAAAATAGAAAAAGTAGCTGCTACAGGTGCGGTTGAAGTTGAGCAAAAGAAAATGACAGAAGAAAAGAATGTGCGTTATGTAAATAAAAAGTACTACCTGGAAGATCGTAATCTTAATTCGTCAAACATTAATTCAGCAGATACCTTGAAGTTTATTTCAAGTTTTCTAAGCGCATACAAAGATTTTCCAAGTCTGCAATTCGGTACAGAAGGTGAATTTTCACTATGCTATAATTACGTTGTTAAAGTTTACAACGGGTATGACGAAGACCTTGTAGCAAAAAATTCATCTGTCTATAAAGTTTGTCATTCAGGTAAATGGAATGATGGTAAAAAAACTGCTGAAATGTATATGGAAACAAAAGCGGAAAGAAAAAAAATAAATTATTCTATCGTGCAGTTGGATGATAAAAATTTAGTGCTCGTAAAACGCTAATGCTTAAGCACGTTTCGTTTTTTTTTACGGTTATTTTATTTGCTCCTTTTTTATTAAGCGCTCAGAACAGCGAAACTGAAAAGCTTGTTGCTGCTATGTTGGGGCATACCCAAATTCAGGACGATTTGCATGAGTTGTGCGATAAAATAGGTGGCCGCGTAACGGGAACTGAAGCCAACACCAAAGCCATTGAATGGGGTGTTCGGAAATTCAAAGAAGCTGGAGTGGATGTGAAGAAAGAAGCCTTTCAAATGCCTTCACTTTGGGATGAGAAAAGCTGCACCGCTAAAATTACAGGAACCTCAAATTTTTCTCCGCGTGTGGTTTCGCGGGCTTTTTCTGTTGGTACAAATGCTAGCGGTTTAGAGGCTGAATTGGTTTCAGTTGGCTACGGCACAGAAGATGACTTCAAAAAAGCAGGAGATAAAGTAAAAGACAAATTTGTGCTTGTTTCAACTGATGAACTTACTGAGCTAGGAGGGCTTTTTAAAGAATATAACGATGCGCATGAAATAGAGGGGCGTGCTATGGCTGCTGAGGTAAAAGGTGTTGTTTACATGTCTTCACGTCCTAAAAAATTATTGTTTCGTCACTTAGCTTCGCGAGGGTATAATAATACACTTCCGCTTGTTGTAATGGCGCGTGATGATGCCTCGCGCTGTATCAGGATTCTTGATAAAGGTGGAAAGCTGAACATCAATCTGAATATTGAATTGACAACAGGAGGTTCATACACTTCTTATAATGTTATCGGTGAAATAAAAGGCAGCGAAAAGCCTGACGAAATTGTTTTGATTGGCGCACACCTTGATTCATGGGGAATGGGAACAGGTGCAAACGATAATGGCTGTAATGTATCTTTAGTAATAGATATTGCAAGACAAATGACTTTGTTAGGAATAAAACCTAAACGTACTATTCGTTTTGCACTGTGGAACGGGGAAGAGCAATGTATTTGCGGTTCTTACGCTTACACTCAGCAACACGAAAATGAATTAAATAAACACGTTGTAACTGCTTCTATAGATATCGGTAGTGGGAAAATCACAGGTTTTTTCACTGGGCACAGCCCTGAGTTGGATGCCGAAACAAAAAAAGCATTGGAAAGTGTTACCTCTCTTGGTCCTTTTGCAAATGCAGATGTTCCTATTGTGGGCACCGATAATTATGATTTTATGATGCAGGGAGTTCCAAATTTGGTTGGCATTCAGGAAGGCGCAAACTATTGTTCAGATTATCACAGCGAAAGTGATACCTACGACAAAGTAAATCTGCAAAACCTGAAAATAAATTCTGCCATCGCAGCTTCTACTATGTTGCATTTTGCCAATCTTGATAAAGTAACATTGAAAAGGCAAAGCCGTAATGAGGTACAAAAAATGATTGACGAAACTAAATTAGACCTTCCCATGAAAGCCTTTGAATACTGGCAGGGTTGGTTAGACGGAACACGAGGAAGAAAACCATAAACAAGAGATTTTGTGCATAAAAATAGCAGTCGTAAATTCTTATCAGGCCTAATAGTTTTCATTTTCCCTATTTTCTCTTTCGGCCAAAAAATTAATGATGGAATGGGAAGCCGGTTGCCACATCCGGTTGATGTGCGCAGGGCTGTTTCTTCTTTTTATTGCGGGAAAATTGAAAGTACAGATACCATTTTGGTTAAAGAATACCTGCTTTCAGCGATTCCCAATTTAAAAGGTGCTGATTTTTCTGTTGAATATCTTGAAGGTAAGCAAAGTAAAACAGGTCTTCACTATCTCTATCGACAGAACTATCAGGGAAAACCAGTTTATCGCGGTACAATAAAAATCAATTTAGATAAAACCGGAAACATTATTTCGTTGTTTGATAATACCTATCATATTTTGGAAACGCCTTCCGGAGAATTTCCAAATACAGATGATTGTTACGACATCATTAAATCAATTTACAAAGAAGAGAATGACATTGTTAAAATTCTTATAGAGGATTTGTATTTTGATCTTGGTCCAAGACTTATTCCTGCTTCGCGGATTGAATTGTGGGATAAAAAAGGTAATTTCTTTGAGTTGATTATTGATGCAGAACAGATGATTGTTTACGAACGCGACATGAATGATTATTTCAATAACAACAAAATTCATGATGTAGATACTCCGGCACTCGCAAGAGTTTTTAATCCTGACCCACTTACCACAGCCGGAGTTACGTATGGCACTCCTTATGAAGATGCATCAGATGCAGATATTTCGCAGTTGAATATGCAACGACAACAGGTTACTATTGATGTTGCATTTGAAAATGATACATTCAAATTAGAAAGTCCTTATTGTTTGATTACAGAACACTCAATTCCTGTTGTGACGCCCGTTACAAGTCTGACTCCTGCTTTTGAGTTCACGCGTTCACAAGATGGATTTGAAGATGTGAATGCTTTTTATCACATCAATGTTTATCATGATTATGTTCAGCAACTGGGCTTTGACAATATTGTTGATTATCCTATTTGGGTTGATACGCATGGAATGGGGGGAGCCGATAATTCAAATTTCAGTGCAGCAGGGAGTCCGCCACGCCTCTCGTTTGGCGAAGGTGGTGTAGATGATGCGGAAGATACAGATGTGGTTATTCACGAATACGGTCATGCTATTTCTCATTCTGCTGCACCCGGCACTAATTCAGGAACAGAGCGAACTGCCTTGGATGAAGCTATCGGAGATTATTTTGCGGCTTCTTATTCCAAATCCATTAACTCATTTAACTGGGAAAATATGTTTTCGTGGGATGGGCATAATGAATTCTGGAACGGACGTGTAGTTGTCAGCAGCAAGCATTATCCTGAAAATTTGCAGAACAACTTATATAAAGATGCTGAAATCTGGTCATCAACCATGATGCAGATTATGGATAATATCGGCAGAGAAAAAACGGATGAAATCTTGATTGAGGCATTGCATAGTTTTTCATCCAACATGACTATGTCTGATGCAGCTTGCCTTGTAATTCAGGCAGACCATACTTTAAACGATGGAGAATTTGCTATCCCTATTGGTTGGTGGATGAGTCAGCGGGGGTTTACTGTTTGCGGAGTTGGAATTAATGAGCTGAGTAAAAATCATTTCACTGTGCTGAATTCGTACGGTTTTACAACACGAAACGAGAATGCTGTTATACAATTTAATTCTCCGCAAACAGGAACAATAGTATTAACAGATGCAACCGGAAGAATTATCATTTCAGAATCATTTTCGGGTTCTTCAGAGTGTAAAATCTCGCCTAAAAATCTTTCCTCGGGAATTTATTTGACGAAAGTTACCACTCAAAACTTCAGCAGCAGTTACAAGCTGATGAAATGGTAAATTGCCTCGACAGAATAATCATCTGTTTCCTGTGTAAATAGTCTGTTTTTAAAGAATTTTATTCTGTCTGTTGATTTTGAATGAAATTTTGTTTTACATTTGTCCCGAACAAATCTATAAACAAAAAACAATTTGGGTCTTACGTTTACTTTTTAAATAAGCGAATTCTACTTCACCCAAATACTTTTTTGCCATAGTTCAAACCTCTACTTTTTTTTAATTCTAACACAATTCTAAATAAGGAGGAACTATGCAATCCAATCAAACCGATGAGCAATTGATACGCGGATACCTTAACGGTAACGACAATTGCTTTGAGCAACTGCTCAAACGCCACAAAAACAAAATTTTCACTTACATAGTGCTTACTGTTAAGCAGCGCGATGTAGCTGAAGATATTTTTCAGGATGTATTTCTGAAAGTGATTAACACCATGAACAAAGGCAGCTATAAAGAGGAAGGTAAGTTCCTACCATGGGTAATGCGTATTGCACATAACATGGTGATGGATTACTTCCGCCTTGGTAAACGCATGCAGTTTGTGGATAATCCGGAAGATGAGCAAGAGGAGAATGTAGATATTTTCAGGCTATTGGTCAATGATGATAAAAATGCAGAGGAAAAAATTGTGAGTGATGAAACTGCGAAAGAAATACGCACAATGATCAACAGACTGCATGATGAGCAAAAAGAAGTAGTGTTGATGTGTCACTTCGGCAAAATGAGTTTCAAAGAAATTGCTGAGATGACCAACGTGAACATCAACACTGCACTAGGTAGAATGCGTTACGCAATCATAAATCTGAGAGAGATGTTGAACGAAGGCAAGGAGAAGAGGATTGCTGCTTAATAAATGCCACTAACATCGGTTTCTGTTTTTTAGCCACTGATTACACTAATTTACACTAATTTTATTGTTGGAATTTAGTGTAATCAGTCGCTTTGTCTTTTTCATTCCTTAGTGTCTTTGTGGCATAAAATGTATTTTTTTGGTATGAAAATCACCGAATGCCCGCGTGATGCCATGCAAGGCATACACGAGTTTATACCCACCGAAAAAAAAGTTGCTTACATCAATTCACTACTTAAAGTAGGTTTTGATACCCTTGACTTCGGAAGTTTTGTTTCACCAAAAACCATTCCGCAAATGCGCGAAGGCGCGAAGATTTTTTTACCGCTCCAAGTGCCAAACCACCTGCACTTACTTCTTGCTAATTACGTTCCAATACTTATCGCGCTCCCGCTCTGCTATTTTCAGTTCTTTTTTCAGTTGTTCCAGTTCAATTAATAAAGCCCGTTCTCTGTGAGTGGTTTACAGGGTGGGGGCAGAAGAACGATGTAATGCTCAACAAGGTTTACATTCAGCAGTTCACTTAGCTCCAACAGAACCAGAATGTCGGCATTCGGATTTTGAGTTTTTGGGTAAGATAGTTGGGCGATTTACCCATTCCTATGCTTATATTTTTAAGTGAACGCCTACGCTGTTTTGCATATCCTTTAGCGGCTTCAAGCAGGTTGGGCAATGTTTTCATTTCTTCCATATTCAATTTATTGTTATAAATAAGACATTAGGGTATAGAAACAAGATACTTGGGTACAAAAATAAGATAGTTGGGTACAGAAATAAGATAGTTTGAGAGAGAATTAAGATAGTTAGTTAGAGAAATTAGATACTTGGATAGATAATTTAGACCCTTGGGTAGATAAATTATATTTTCTCAAAAAAAAACCCTTGCCTTGGGCAAGAGGATTTTGATTCTTCATCCCGATAACTATCGGGAGTTATTTGCTGCGTGTAATTGTGAGGCTAAATTATAAAAGGGAATTTGATTTGCAAAAAAAATTTATGGGTTATTGTTTGATGCCGATCATATCGCAATAGTTGGTCTCGTATCCATCAGTAACAGTTGAGGTGTGAATATAAAGAGTATCGCTTGAAAATGCTATGGTTTTATAATAAGTTGTAATCATACCAGACCACTGGGATGATTGTGTTGGCACTAAAATATTATTTCCCGAAACAAAACGAGATTGTGTAATATTATAATTGAAGTAATTGTCAATTTTTACTTTACAACCGTTTGAACTATCTGCATAAATTATCATAACAAAATCAGAATAAGAAGTATCCCAACCATTAGGACTAATTTGAAAACAAGTTGAGTGTATGTCATAAGTTCCGTAAAATATATCAGGATTGCACGGAATGCAACTTCCATCATCCGTATTTGCCGTTGGTACATAATTTTCGGAAGTCGAATCTATACAACCAAAAACTTTGGCTATGCAGCTGCCGTCATCCTGGGTGGCATCGGCATTATAATTAAAGGCATTAGAGTCGGTGCAGCCGGCTGTTTGTTCTTTACATGAGTAAAGCATTACAGAAAACAACACTAAAGAAATTATTACCCTTGGTTGTAGCATGGTTGCAGAAATGAAGTGTTACTACAAATGTAAAAAAGTTTTGGAATAACAAAAGAGATTTAAAAGCTGTGCAAACTCCTGTTATCAATAAAAGTAACAAGATAAATATCCTGTTTGTTAAGGGCATAGATAAGTGAGGTTTGTTTAGAAACCACGCACTTTCTGTAATTCAGCAGATTTGAAACAGGACAAAGTTTATTGTTTATCGTTAATTGCCTGAGCAGTTTATCAACTGCCGCCTGAAAATTTGCTACTTCTTTAACCGTCCAGTTTTCAAAAATATCATCAACAATATGCAGGTAGGTATCAATTGCCGTTTGAGACCAGACAATCTTCATTTAGATTTTGCCTTTACGTGTGCATTAATTTTTTTAGTAGCAGCGGTGTGCGAATAAACTCTTCCTTTTTTTATGTCTGCTGTGCCGCGTTCAATAAGTTCAAAATCTTTTGCAGTAAGGGTTGCAGCCCAATCATCGGTATTTGCTTTAAATGAAAGAAAATCAAGGTAGCTGATTATTTCATCCGCAAAGTTATCAGGTATAACTTTTAGCTTAGTGTTGATTTGATTTAATGACGATGCTTTCATTTTTTCTGAAGAATTATGTGAATGCAAATGTAAAAGATTTTGAAATAACAAACAACTAACCTCTGTGTTGAAAACTGAGTGCCCTTGTGCCCTTAGTGGTAAAAACTACCTCTTCAACACCCTCTTATAATACACCTTATCCGGGGTGGTAACGCTGAAGATGTAAACACCCTGCGCTAAGTTTTCAAGCGAAGGAAAATGGATGATGGTAGAAGTGTTTTTGCGGCAAAAGATTTCTTTGTAGTAAATCTTGCGGCCATCCACAGCTGTAAGGCGCATTTCGGTGGGCTGGTCCAATGCCGAGTAAAAAACACCCGTTACATCCTCATCAAAAGGGCTGGGATAAACTTTCAATAACTCGTCTTTAGAAAGACTTTCGGGCATGTGGTCAGAAAGAATAAGGTTGGCAACAGCAAAATTGGGAATACCATAACCCATCAGCGAATCAGGATTGTTATACTGGTGGGCGCTTTGTTCAATGGCATGCAATAGCTCCATATTATTAAGCGTTGGGTTGGCCTGCCACAGACAGGCAGTCATGCCCGCTATAATAGGCCCCGAGAAAGAAGTTCCGTTGCCCGTCATAATTTCACCGGTGCTGGAATTAACAATGGCAGCATCTTTACCCTGCGCCACTACGTTGGGTTTTATGCGTCCGTCAAACGAATACCCTTTTCCGCTGAAGGCTACATACTGCCCGAATTCATCCACAGCACCAATAGCCAATACGCTGTCGGCATCCGATGGCGCACTAATATGAAACCAGGGCGAGCTGCCCTCATTACCCGCACTGTTTACCACCGCAATACCTTTTGAAGCGGCAATATCGGCAGCAATACTAACGGGCGTGGTGTTGCCATCCATGTCGGCATAGGTATGATTTTGCGTGGCATCGTTAAAGTCAGTATAGCCCAAGGAAGAGTTGATTACATCTGCTCCTGCGCTGTCTGCAAACTCGGCAGCCGAAGCCCAGTTCACTTCTTCAATCAGGTATTCGGTTGCGGCTTCTTCGGAGCGTAATAATAGATACGAAGCCTTGGGCGCAGTGCCAATCAGTTGGCCGGGACTATTGCCCGCCATGGTAGAAAGCACCATTGTTCCGTGCGTGCTGCCACCGTAAACATTCAGGTCGCCATCCACAAAATCGCGGGTGGCAATAATGCGGTTCTCGTTGCGCAGACTATCAAACACGGTAAGAATATCAGCATTGAAAAAACCGGCATCAATAACGGCAATCAAAACACTTTGCCCACGGAAACCCGCTTCGTGCAAAGGAATTCCGCCCAACATATCAATCTGGTTCAGGCCCATTCCGTAATCAGCATTACTGATGGAAGGCGAGGCAATATCATTTTTATAAACGTTTTCGGTTTCCAACTCAAACTTGTTGCGCAGGTCAACAACAGGTTGTTGAGCAAGCGCCACTGCATTAACACTCACCACAAAAGGCAAGGCATTAATGGCATCAATTTGTGCCGAGTCTGATGAAAGAATGGTAACTGAATTATGCCACTTGCTGCGGTTAAGCACTTGCGGACCGGTGGCAACAACCGCATCCACATACGTTTGGTTTACGGGAATATCGTTTGCTACAATTGCAATATTTTGGTTTGCTCTGCGCTGAATAGCACGCTGCGAAAGAAAAGCTTCGGGCGCACCAATGCTAAAAGGACTTGCGTTCTTATCCGTAAACTTTACCCAATAGCGTGAAGGAGCAATTTGCGCGAAGGAATGAGAAGCAAGAAAGAAGAAGCAGGAAGCAAGAAAAAGGCGTTTACTCATAGCCATCTTCCATGTAATAGTATTTGTATTCGGCACCGTAATCATCTGTTATATTAGGATCAATAGGATTGGGTTGTTTATCTATTTCAAAAAAGTGTTTGTAAACAAGACCCACATTTTTGGCATACACTTCAATGGAATAATAGCTGGTGGCAACCGGCAACACCCTGTCAATCTGCAACACCGTAACCGTTGAGTCAAACGTAATATTGGTTACAGGAACCGTAAAAGGCTGATGAACATTATACATTCTGTAGTCAATGTCAAAATCTTCAAGCGTGTTAAAAGCATTACCGTTCCATTGCTCATCTTCTGTTAATGGAAAAATCAGTTTCACGTAGCGTGAATTTTCTTCTACTTTTTCTGCACGCGCAGCAGTGCGTGTTGCAAACCATACATCACTTATATCGCTGAAAACAAAATCAAGATTAGTATCGGTTTTAAAACGCTCCAATCGCTGCGACCAACGGTTTTCATTGTCAAGGAATTTAGATTCGGTGTATTCTTTCAGCTTGAAAATAAAAGTGTCTTTGCGGTTAAATGCATCATCCGTCCAGATGGAATCAACACGGTAAGTAACATAGTGTCCTGCTGAATCAGGGAAATACTCGTAGCCCATGTAAGGAGGGGTTTGCACTTCTTCGGTACACGAAACCATGTTTAGTGCCAAAACAGAAAGGAAGAAGTAGTTGTAAAGTTGCTTCATGTATGCCTGAATTCTGTGCACCAAATTAATGATTATTTGATAAAGCCACCGCCAAGCAAATCATTGCCTTCATAAAACACGGCACTTTGTCCGGGCGCAATGGCGCTTACGTTGTTGTAAAATTCCACCTTTATCAAATCGCCTTCGTGGGTCAGCGTGCTCAACATGCCTTTGTCTTTGTAGCGGATTTTTGTCAATGCCTCAAAGCCTTCTGGCAATTCAGCATATTTTATCATGTTCACTTTTTTCACCAGCATCTCGCGCTTTTCCAAATCTTCTTTTTCACCCAATACAACTGTGTTGGTTTCGGGATTTATCTCCATAACATACATCGGATGCCCGAACGCAAGTTCCAGGCCTTTGCGCTGCCCGATTGTATAAAAAGGATAGCCTTCGTGCTTGCCTAACACCTTGCCCTCGCGGTTAACAAAGTTGCCGCCTTTCACACGTTCTTCCAATCCGGGGTCTTTGCGTTTCAGAAAACCACGGTAGTCGTTATCAGGCACAAAACAGATTTCGTAGCTCTCGCTTTTCTTTGCCAGTTCAGTATATCCGCTATCCAACGCCAGTTGACGTATTTCTGATTTATGATATTTACCTAATGGAAAAATAGTTCGCGCCAGACTTTCCTGGGTCAATCCCCAGAGCACATAACTCTGGTCTTTGGTTTCGTCCAGACCTTTTGAAACAACATAGCGTCCGTTCTCTTGCCTTACCTGCGCATAGTGCCCTGTTGCTATGTATTTGCAGCCAAGTTTATCAGCACGTTTCAGTAATGCGTCCCATTTGATATGGGTATTACAAAGCACACAAGGATTTGGAGTTCTGCCGGCAAGGTATTCCTCCACAAAATTGTCAATGATAAAATCGCCAAACTCAGCACGGATGTCTAAGATGTAATGCGGAAAACCACAGTTAACTGCTAATTGACGTGCATCATTAATATCATCCAAACTGCAACAACCGGTAGTGCGTTTGCTTCCGCCCGAAGTAGCATAGTCCCATGTTTTCATTGTTATTCCAATCACCTCATAGCCCTCATTATGCAGCATAAGCGCTACAACAGAGCTATCCAGCCCGCCACTCATTGCTACTAAAACTTTTTCTTTTGCCATTTAATTTACCTGCACTCCCGCCTTATACATCTGTTTTTTTTCGATACTTCCGTCAGGATTGTAGTCAATCACTTCACCATCCAACTGGTCGTTCACATATTTTCCTGTTCTTTTCAATACTTGTCCTTCTAAATATTCCTCCCATTCATCAGGCTTGCCGTCTTCACCTTTTATCAATTTCTTTTTCCACTCGCCTGCTTCATACCACTCACTAAAGAGTCCACTCTTTTTGCCACTTGCATAATTAACACTCGACTTGGGAATATTGTTTTTATAAAACTCATCCTTTCTGCCGTTCATCATTTGTTCCGAAAATAAATTTCCGTCACGGTATTTTTCAATTTTCTCTATCGCACCGGTTGATGTATAGTGATACCAGATGCCGGCTTTTTTATCTTCCTTGTATTTTCCTTCAATAAAAGGCTTGCCTTCATCGGTGAAAACTTTGAAATCACCTTCCAGATTTCCGTTCAGGTGAAATGCTTCCTCGCGGGGCTTTCCATCTTCATAGTATTTTTTCCAAGCGCCTTCTTTTACTCCGTTTTTCCAGTTGATTTCTTCAACCAGTTTTCCATTGGCATACCAGGTTTTAAATGTTCCGTCCTGTATTCCTTTTTTGTAAAACTCCTCTCCTATTAGCTTTTCCTGTTCGTTATAATACCGCCACAGACTGTCTTTTTTCTGGTCGGTATAAAGCCCGGCTGCTTCTATTTTCCCGTTCGGATAATAAATATATGTAGAAGCTGATTTACCATTATTGAAATAATTAGCGGTCATTTTCAATGGCCCGGTTTCGTAGTAATGACGGAACAAACCAACAGGAAAATTGTCTTTAAACTCACCTTCGTATTTCACTTTTCCGTTCTCGTGAAAGGTTTTCCACAAGCCTTGTTTCAAACCTCTTTCATCGGTTTTATTCTGTTGTGCATTAATAGTAAATGCAGACAACACCAAGACAATTAAAAAAACAATATTCTTAGTTCTGTTCATAATTTTAAGATGGCAAAGATAGAGGTTTAATCGCTCTCAGCATTTCGCGTTTTCCCGGTGGCCCCTGAATACGTTCAACCTGAAAACCTGCCGCCTGTAAATTTCTTCTTACCTGCCCTTTTGCTGAATAGGTAACAAGTATTCCGCCTTGTTCCATTGTATTGTAAAGACTGGTAAAAATTTCAGTCTCCCACAATTCGGGTTGTGCACTGTGAGCAAATGCATCAAAAAAAACAAGGTGATAGTTATTGTCGTGATCCAAAGTCTGAAGTTGAGCGTTTAATTTTCTTA
>CAMAVO010000076.1 GCA_945861685.1 Chitinophaga pinensis
TCAAACACACGGTAATAACTGTTGTTTGTATGCAAACCGCTTGCGTTGCATGATATTGAACCGGCAACAATTGATTGGGAAGCAGATTGAGTAATAAGCGCAGATATACCTCCGCAATTATCAACTCCTACAGGTGCTGTATAGTTAACAACTGCGCTGCAGAATCCGGCATCATTAATTACTGTGATATCAGAAGGGCAGGTAAGTACCGGAGGTGTAACATCTTCAAAAGTAGTTGTTAAACTAAATGCACCAGTTCCAGTACCAAAGCCATGAACTAATACATAATATGTTGTTGCGTTTGTTGATGTAAACGTTACAGAAGATTGAAGTCCGCAAAAATCATCATTACCGTCAACACAAGTGAATGTTCCGCAAGAACCGGCATACACAGAAATTTTTGAATCATACGATGTACCAGTACAAGTGCTTAAAGTAATGTCTCCACCATTTCCGGTAACAGTATACCAAACCCCAGCAGATGTATTTGATGTATTACAAGTTCCGGCTGCATCAGTAGTAGAGTTTACTGTTGTTCCTAATGTAACAGATGGTGAACAAGAGAACGGGATATTAATAGCATTTGCGCAAAGGTCGTTGGCAGGAGGAGGGGGCGGGGCACAACTTGTACATTGTACTGTTGTAGTATGACATGATGCGTCTGTTCCGCATCCTGCATTTGTATTCCAGTGCGCATACAAGGTGCCGGTAAACGTATTGGCAAAGGTTAGAGGAGAAGGTCCGAAGGCCTCAACGGGTCCTGCTACAGAACCACTGTGGATGGTTATGTAGTTAGAACCATCCATAGTAAATGAAAGCGTTTGTCCTGAAACTGCACCTGAAATTGGAGAATATTCGCCTCCAAATGAGCAGGTTGATATTGTAACTAAAGTACCACCGGTGTTTATTGTTGCAGAGCCAAACGCAGATCCATTGGTACATTGCGCAGACACCTTTGTTACTGGAAGCAACAATAAGAATAAACCTGCTATCAGGGCTGTAAAACAATTTTTTGTTGTGGAACAGCTTAATTGGTATAAGTTTTTCATAAAATATAGTTTATTGGGTTGGGAGAGTATTCTTAATTTTTTTGAAAATTATTTAGAAGCAGGTTGATTGTCTTTAACCCATTCCATTTTTGCTTGAGCAGGGTCTTGTATTCCTTTGTAATTAACAAATAGTTCTTGAGTTGATTTTTCAACATTGTTATTGTCAGACGCCCAAGCCTCTTTCGCCTTGTTAAGGTCACTTATACCTTTATAGTTATAGTAAGGCTGATTTGAAGGGTCTGTAGCTTTAACCTCTTGTATAACAACCGGAGTTTTTACCTGAGTAACCTGAACAGGCTTAACTTCAGTTGATTTAATACTTTGTTCTTCCGTGTTTGATTTAATACTTAGTCCCTGCGCGTTTGAAATACTGGTTGGAGTTTCAGTTTTTTTAACTTTAACTGGTTGAACAGCTGTTTCACCTGATTTTGTTTGAACCGGAGCAGGCTTAACAACAGCCGGGTTCACCGTTTTACTTAATTCTTCCTGATGTTCTTTTACCCTTGCTTCTTTTGCTGCACGTTGCTCTTCGGTTGTAGCTGAAGAATTTTCTGCTTTTCCTTGTGAATTAGAAAAGCCTTGTGCAAAAACTGCAGTGTTTGTAAAAACAAAAACGGCTGTCATGCAAATAACAGCCGCCATCATTGTGATGTTTTTGGTAGTGCAGGTTGTTGTGTTGGTGGTGAGTAGTGATGTATTCATAATCTTGGTTTTTAAGTGATTACTGTTGAAAATAAAAAGATGAACGGGTTATTAAAAACGATTAAACTATTCAATAATCAGTTTAATCACGAGGCAAAGATATAAAAATAAGATTTCGACAAACAAAAGTTTTGTTAATTATTTTTAATGACTTTAATCACTAAAAAAAATGAAATATTTGCCGGATTGATAAAAAGCTAAAAATTAATGATTTAGACCAAGTGAAGGTTTGGCTGGGTGAATGGATTGTTAATAACTTTTTTGAGTGCTTAACAACTGTGCGAAGAAAGGAATTGCGGTATGATGACATTATCGAAACCCTTTTCCTGCAACTTTACTTTAAAGCTCAGCATCACTTCTTTATTGCCGTGAACCACAAAAAGTGTTTCTACCTTTATAGCATCCTGACATGAGAGGTATTTTAACATTTCATTGTAATCACCATGTGCACTAAAAAAATCAATGACATGGACCTTGGCTTTTACATCAAATTTCTTCCCGAAAATACTGATGCTTTTATCGCCTCGCGCCAGTTTGCCTCCGTTGCTTGAGGGCTCGCAATATCCGATGATCAAAACTGCGTTGTTTGGATTTTCAATGTTGTTGGCAAGATGATGTTTTACTCTGCCTGCTTCTGCCATTCCCGAAGCAGATATAATGATGCAAGGCTCTTTTGATAAATTAATGGCTTTCGAATCTTCAACCTTGCGCACATATTCCAGTCCGTTAAAACCAAAAGGCGATGGGTCTTTCTTAATGTATTCATTCACTTCATTACTATAACTTTCAGAATGGTTGCGCATAATGTCGGTAGCATTAATAGCAAGCGGACTATCAACATACACTTTTATTGGCGGAAGTTTTCCTGCAAACTCAAATTGATTGAGTACATAAATAAGTTCCTGCGTTTTTCCGATACTGAATGCAGGAATAATGAGTTTGCCTTTATTAACCACACAGGTTTCGTGTACTACCTGCAATAGTTTCTCTTTGGTATCATCTGCCGACTCGTGCAAACGGTCACCATAAGTTGATTCGCATATAATAGTATCAGCCTGCGGAAAAGGTGCAGGTTGTTTTAAAAGCCTGTTTACAAAACGACCTATATCACCCGTAAAGCACAGGTGTCTGGTTTTACCTTCTTCCTTTATAGTAAGGTTAACGGCAGCACTTCCCAGAATATGTCCTGCATCGGTAAACAGCAATTCAATGTCATCTGAAATTTTAAACGGAGTATTGTATGCAACTGTAGTTAAATGCGTAAAACTTATTTCAGCATCTTGTATAGTATAAAGAGGCTTAATAGGCTTCTCACCTTCTTTCAAACGATACTTATTAAAGTTTGAAGCCTCAGTTTCCTGAATAAAAGCACTGTCGAACAACATTATTTCCACCAGATCGCGCGTAGCGGGGGTACAATATATTTTTCCTTTAAATCCTTGTTTCACTAATCGCGGAATGTTTCCCGAGTGATCAATGTGAGCATGTGAGAGAATCATGCAGTCAACCTCATTCGGATCAAAATGAAATGTCTGGTTCAGTTCATAACTCTCCTTCCCTCTTCCCTGAAACATTCCGCAATCAAGCAGAATTTTTTTTCCGTTCTTCAGTGTTATTAAATGTTTACTCCCTGTAACCGTTTCGGCTGCACCGCAAAATTTGATTTCCATTTCATTAAATTTAGGACAATGTTAAGGATTAAGAGTTACTTAAGAAAAACAAAGCGCCAGCATTATTAAATGCTGGCGCTTTCATAGTGTGTTGCAAAAAAGCATTAATCTCTTCTGCCCATATACTGCATGATAAAATAAAGCAGAGTTGTAACCGAAGCAAGCGCAGCAACTACATAGGTGCCCGCAGCCCATTTCAAAGCAGTAGTAGCTTGTTGCTGTTCTTCGCCTTTAGTAATACGTGAAGTGTTTAACCAAACCAATGCACGCTGACTGGCATCAATCTCAACCGGAAGCGTTACCAGACTGAACAATGTTATAGCAGCCTGTAAAATAATAATCACTAATAAAATCTGATTGTACATAGAGGAGATAGCACCAAAAATAATCATTGCAAAAAAGATATAATTCATTGCTTTGTTGCTGAAGTTAACAGCCGGAACCAATGCCGAACGCAAACCTAACCAGGTATAAGCAGTTGCATGTTGCACTGCGTGTCCACACTCGTGTGCCGCAACAGCAGCAGCCGAAATACTTCTGCCATGATACACATCGTGACTAAGGTTTACTGTTTTATCCAACGGATTATAATGATCCGTTAGTTGACCTTCGACCGAAATTACTTTCACATCAGAGATATTGCTGTCGCGCAACATTTTTTCTGCTACTTCTTTTCCGCTCAACCCTGATGAAAGAGCTACCTGAGAATATTCAGTAAAAACATTTTTCAGTCTTCTGCTTACCAACCATCCTATAAGCATGAAGAAACCAATCATTAACATATAACTTAAATCAAATCCGTACATTTTTCTTTTGTTTTTTAAGGTTTATAAAATTTGTTGCTGCTAAATCAATTTATATGCCTGCGCATTTTTGTCAGGTTTTACACGACAAAGTTGCATTCTTTCTGTCAAAAAAGGTAAACCCTTAACATCTTTTAATACATTTGTTACTCACTTACTCCAAAATACAGATGAAAACCGCCCTGAAGATTGCCCTGCAGGGCTTTTTATTTTCCTTTCTATTAAACAGTTTTTCAGCATCTGCTCAACGGCTTTATTTCTGCAAAGCTGTGACTCCTGAAGGTGATCCAATGGGATTAAGTCAGTTCTTTCCCATTTCAGAGGAAAGCATTTCAATTTCCGCTCTGGTAAAACTCTACAAACATGCAGAAGTAGAAGAAGTAGAATTCAGGATATACAGATTATTAGCCGATAAAGGTGAAGTAATTATTTCATCAGTTCCGTTTAAAGTTGAGGCAAACTGGATGTGGTTCTGGAAAGAATTGAAATTCTTTGAAACTGGCTCCTATAAAGTATATCTTTATGCTGGAGGCGAGAATCTAATTTGTTCTGAGACACTAGACATATATAGAGAATAGAATACTAAAAACAAGCCTACCTATCTTAACTTTCAAACAAATCTAAAAGAATATAATAATATGAAAACCGCTCTGAAGATTGCCCTGCAGGGCTTTTTATTTTCCTTTCTTTTAACCAGTTATTCAGCATCTGCACAACGGCTTTATTTCTGTGAAAGTGTATCAGAAAAGGGAGACCCCATTGGACTTAATCAATTCTTTTATATTCCGCAGGAAGGCATTACCGTTGCAGTATTATTAAAACTACCCTACTCAGTTGAAGCAACACAAATTGAGATGCGATTTTTTAAACTAGACTCCATGAATAATGAAACCTATGTGTCAACCGTTCCTTACGATGTTGAAGCAACATGGACCTGGTTTTGGAAAGGTGTTGATTTCAAAGAGCCTGCGCGCTACAAAGTATACGCGTATGCAGACAAAGAGCGCTTTCTTTGTTCTGAAGTTGTGGATGCTTACGTGAAGTAAGCTTTTTTCCGGTTTTCAAATCAAGGGTTGAGTTAGCTCAACTATCTCTTTTTATTGCAACTTCATAGTCCCCTTAATCTAACCCCCTCTGTGGTGGCCACAGCAATTTTTTGAAAACCGCTACCCCCTCTGTGGCGGCCACAACGTTAATCGGGATAAGCCAACTGCTTCTGTGGTGGCCACAACGAAGCGGGGAATAAGTCAACTCACGTTGTGGCGACCACAACGGTAATCGGGATAAACCGAATGCTTCTGTAGCGGCCACAGAGTTAATCGGGATAAGCTGATTGACATCATGCACCACCACAACCATTTGGGGAATAAACGGAATCATGTTGTGGCCGCCACAACGTTAATCGGGATAAGCCAAACTCTTCTGTGGCGGCCACAAGGTCAATCGGGATATTGGGATTGCTTCTGTGGCCAAACCACGTCCATTTTATAAAAGGCGTTTTGTTTTTAATAGTTTTGCAACCAATGAAAACCAAAAAACCAACCATCCTTGTTACCAATGACGATGGCATAACCGCCCCCGGCATTCAGGCGCTAGTAGAAGCCATGAAACCTTTAGGACATGTATTTGTAGTAGCACCTGATAGTCCGCAATCAGGCATGGGGCATGCTATAACAATAAACAAACCTTTGCGCTTAGACAAAACAACGTATCACGGTGAAGTAATCGGCTACCAGTGTTCAGGCACACCTGTTGATTGCGTAAAACTTGCCATAGATAAAATCATTCATGGCAAACCCGATCTGTGTGTTTCGGGAATCAATCACGGAAGCAATTCTTCCATCAATGTTATTTATTCCGGAACGATGTCAGCAGCAATGGAAGGCGGTATTGAAGGCATTCCTTCTATTGGTTTTTCGTTGCTTAATTATTCGTCAGATGCAGATTTTACACCTGCAAAAAAATACGCACAAATAATTGCCGCTAATGTTTTGAAACACGGCCTGCCGGAAGGAACATTGCTGAATGTAAACATTCCTGACAAAAAACTGAAACAGATAAAAGGGATAAAAGTCTGTCGCCAGGCCAATGCAAAATGGCAGGAAGAATTTGACGAACGCATGGACCCTTACAAACGCAAATATTATTGGCTTACCGGCAAGTTTCAGAACTATGATAAAGGCACTGATACCGATGAGTGGGCGCTTGACAACAACTATGTTTCGGTAGTTCCGGTGCAGTTTGATTTTACTGCACATCATGCCATACCTATTCTAAATAAATGGAAGTTTAATGGTAAATAAGAACAGTGTTATAACGGGAATAATCTGCGGAATAATTATTCCCTCAATCGTATTTTTTTTGCTGCACTCATTTACCTTTAACCGTGTAACACCTGAATATCTTTTCAGTTCACCTGGCATAGTGGCAAAACTCTTAAGCCTTAGTTTACTTGGCAATCTTGCAGCATTTTTTCTTTTTCTGAAATATGATTTTGAGTTATCGGCACGCGGTGTATTATTTGCAACATTTATTTTCGGAGCAGGAATAGCAGTGTTAAAAATACTGGAATGGAACGGGATGTAATCACCAAATGAAATACTACCTCATAGCCGGTGAAGCCTCAGGTGATTTGCACGCCAGCAACCTGATGAAAGAGTTGAAAAAACTCGACAGCAATTCCGAATTTCGTTGCTGGGGCGGTGATAAAATGCAGGCAGCCGGAGGAACAATAATTAAGCATTACCGTGAACTTGCTTTCATGGGCTTCACCGAAGTGCTGCTGAATATCCGCACCATTTTTGCCAACATTGACCTCTGCAAAAAAGACATTGTTGTGTGGAAACCCGACACCGTAATTTTTGTGGATTACCCCGGTTTCAATCTGCGTATTGCACCGTTTGTAAAATCATTGGGAATAAAAACCATCTGGTATATTTCTCCTCAAGTGTGGGCATGGAAAGCATCACGTGTAAAAAAGATAAAAGCCTGCGTTGACAAAATGATTGTCATCCTTCCGTTTGAAAAAGAGTTTTATAAAAAATGGAATTTTGAAGTGGAGTATGTGGGGCATCCACTATTAGATAGCCTCACCCCTAACCCCTCTCCCGAGGAGAGGGGAACAGAGAGGCTCATTGCACTGCTTCCCGGTAGCCGCAAACAAGAAATCTCAGTCATGCTTCCCGAAATGCTGAATGTTGTTATAAAGTTCCCTGATTACAAATTTATAATTGCCGGAGCACCATCTGTTGACGAAAGTTTTTACAAACAATTTACCACCGGAAAAAATGCTTCCATCGTATTCGGACAAACCTATTCATTGCTTGAAAAAGCAAGCGCAGCATTGGTTACCTCAGGAACAGCAACATTAGAAACTGCACTTTATGGGGTTCCGGAAGTAGTTTGTTATAAAGGAAGCGGAATTTCGTTTCAGATTGCAAAATGGCTGATAAAAGTGAAGTATATTTCGCTTGTAAATTTAATCATGGATAAAGAAGTGGTGAAGGAATTAATTCAGGAAGAAATGAATGCTGCCAACATTGAAAAAGAGTTGAAAGATTTATTAGAGAATAAAGATCGTATTGCAGAAATAAAAAAAGAATATGTCTTGTTGCGTGAGAAACTTGGCAATAATGGAGCCTCTCAACGAACAGCAAAAATTATAATTGATTTCTTATTATTGCAAAAAACTAAAACATGAAGTCTCACGAATACAATAAAAAATAATTAAACCATGAGCAAAAACACACTTCTATTTACCTCCATTTTCTCTCTCATAATCTTTGCATCAAGTTGCAACAATTGCTACGAATGCACTAAAAAATGTGGCACCTGCGAAAAGAATGGTTTAATTGTTGCCGGCTGCGAAGGAGACTCTTCCCTTAACGGATTTTCTGTAGAATCATGGAAGGCCTATTTTGAAAGTCAGGGTTATGCCTGCCAATATAACAACGATGTTATGGATGACATTTGCGGAAGCGAAAACAAACAAACAATGGAAGCCAATCATTATGATTGTTTGACAAAGTAAAACCCACGTCATTGCGAGCATAGCGAAGCAATCTGCTGGTCTTGAGAGATTGCTTCGGGTGAAAAACCCTCGCAATGACGAAAATAAATTATCTGATGAAAATTGTTTCTTACAATGTAAACGGCATCCGTTCTGCCTTAAGTAAAGGACTTGCTGATTGGATAATAGCTGCCGAGCCTGATGTGATTTGTTTTCAGGAAATAAAAGCTGACCCTACACAATTTGATGCCGGCATTTTTGAACACTTAGGTTACAAACATTACTGGCATCCCGCAGAAAAAAAGGGATACAGCGGTGTTGCCATTCTTACAAAGCGCGAACCCGATAACGTTCATTTTGGTTGCGGCATGGAAGTTTATGATCGTGAAGGAAGAGTTATCCGCGCAGATTACGGTGATGTTTCAGTTATGAGCGTTTATCATCCTTCGGGATCGAGCGGTGAAGAGCGGCAGGCATTTAAAATGCAATGGCTGGTCGATTTTCAAAACTACATTGACGACTTGAAAACAAAGCGCCCTAACCTTATTATTTCAGGTGATTATAATATCTGTCACAAACCGATTGACATACACAACCCAAGAGGAAATGCAAATTCATCAGGTTTCCTTCCCGAAGAAAGAGAATGGATAGGGAAATTTATTGACAGTGGTTTTGTTGATTCATTTCGTCATTTTAATAACGAACCTCACAACTACACTTGGTGGAGTTTCCGAGCGAATTCAAGAGCTAAAAACCTTGGGTGGCGGATTGATTACCACATGGTAAGCAAATCGTTGGAAAGCAGTTTAAAACGTGCCGCTATTTTTCCAATGGCAAAACATTCAGACCATTGTCCGTTGTTGGTGGAAGTGGATTTCTAACGTCATTGCGAGAGATAGCGAAGCAATCTCATAATGTGAAGTATTTCAATCAGGCGATTGCTTCGGGTGAAGAACCCTCGCAATGACGATTAATATTTCTAAGTTTACACAACAAAAACGTAATTTGTTGGTTTATATAAGTATGAAGTTGCTTAAACATATCTATTTCCGTATTCTCATTTTCGGAGTACTGTCAATGGTTTTGGCCGGCTGCTTTACATACACAGCACAGAAGAAATTCAATAAAGCATTATACCAAACTCCGTACGATGCTATTATTGTTCCCGGTGTTCCGCTTGAAAACGGAATGTGGAGTCCAACAATGAAAGCACGTGTTTACTGGTCGGTTTACCTTTACCAAAAAGGCATTGCAAAAAATATTATTTTTTCGGGATCTGCTGTTTACACAGCTTACACTGAAGCTAAAGTAATGGCCCTGTATGCCGAACAATTGGGTGTTCCTAAGGAAAATATTTACACTGAAAACAAAGCAGAACACAGCACCGAAAATTTATTTTATTCTTATAAACTTTCACAAAATCTGGGCTTTACTAATGTAGCGCTCACTACTGATCCTTTTCAATCTAAAGTATTGGAGAAGTTTGCTTATAAATATGATTTACCTGTTGACTTCCTTCCGGTTGTTTTTCCAATCCTGGATTCAATTCCAAAGATTGATCCGGACATTGATGAATCAAAAGCCTTTGTTGAAAATTTTGTTTCCATTGAAGAACGTGAAAGTGCATGGAAACGTTTTGCAGGAACGCGCGGAAAAAATATCCGCCACGACTTTTATAACGACAACACTACCTCAACTAAGCAATAGTTGAAACATAAGCCGCCAATGCTCTTTTGGCAATCGGCAATAATGTAGCAGAAACAGGAACAACCAACTCCGACTCTACTGCAAATGTTGCAGGATTAGGAAGTTTTTTGTGTGAGCGAATCAAGTCGCGTTTAATATTTTCGTTGGTGTTGATGATGCTGCGCTTGTACGATGTTATATACGTTGTATGAATGGCTCTGAATTTCTCTGTTGCCTGTTCAAAAACGGTCATCTGGTATTCGTAAACCAATGTCTGTAAATCTGCACCATTACTCAACAACATATATCCCTCGCCTGAATAAAGCGGCAGCAAACCAACCTGAGTGATGTGCAGTTTTTTCTCCACAAAATCGTAAATCTTTTTTCCTTCTTCCAGATAAACTTCAAACTGAGGAATAGAATAATTGATAATATCATTCAATTCTTCAATCAAATCATCATTCTCATAAAGTTTCTCGTAAATCAGGCGATATTTCTGAGTGTCAAACGACTTTAACTTTTTTGGAAAAGAAGAAGAAAGTTTTTCCGTGTCGTGCTGAAATGTTTTCAGATTCATGTAATGCTGAATCAAATCAGCAAGAAAAGGATACAGCATGTTGCGGTCAAAATTATTGCTCACTTCCTGTAAATACGCCAGCAACACATACCGCTTGTATTCAACATCAATATGATTTTCAATTAACCAGTCTTTACTTAATGTTTTCATAGCGTTGAATTATATGTTGCATTCAAATCTCATAATTATAAACGCAAAAAATCAGGAAATGTTATCTGAATATTAACATACGAATGTGGATTAACGGCAGAGCGAAAACGATTTGCGCCTTTTCCATGCATCTATCTTTGATGCAAAATCAATAACCATGCTTAAACACCGTATTAAACAAATTGCCCTTTCTGTTACTGCTGCAACCCTCTTTTTCTCCTGCGTTCCTTCGCGCCAGTATGAAGAACTGAAAAGCAAACAGGCAAAATGTGAGGAGGACAAAGCCAACCTGATGGATGAGAATACATCGCTTAAATCAAAGGTTACGGAGCAGGAAGAGCAACTTGCAGATATTTCAAAACGCATAAAAGCGCTTGTAAACGACACCACCATCATGGGAAATTCATTACGTAAACTAACAGTGAACTACGACAAGCTTGATGAAACCTATGAACGCCTGCTGAATCAACTTGCAAAAATTGAGGAAGGAAGCAAAGAAGACAACAAAAAACTGATGGCTGAACTGCAAAGCACCAAAGAAGATTTGCAGAAAAAAGAAGACGAGTTGAGAAAATTAGAATTAGCACTTAACAGCAAGGAAACCAACCTGAACAACCTGAACTCAGACCTTTCTAAAGCACAAAAAGATTTAGAAAAATCACAGAAAGATTTAGAAGAGCGCGAGAAAAGATTGAAAGAACTTGAAGGCGTTTTAAGCCGAAAAGATTCAACAGTAAAAGCATTAAAAGATAAAATTACCGAAGCCCTGCTTGGTTTTAAAGAAAGCGGCCTGACCGTTGAAATGAAAAACGGGAAAGTGTATGTTTCGGTTGAAGAGCGTTTGTTGTTTGCTTCGGGAAGTTGGGCAGTGGATGTAAAAGGACAAGATGCTTTGAAAAAACTGGCAAAAGTTTTAGAAACCCAACCCGATGTAAATATTATGATTGAAGGACACACCGATGATGTTCCTTACAACGGAAGCGGAAATGTAAAAGACAACTGGGATTTAAGTGTTATGCGTGCCACAGCAATTGTTAAAATACTGACAGCAAGTAGTAAGATAAGTCCGAAACAACTGACTGCAGCAGGGCGCAGCGAGTATCTGCCTTTAGATGCAGCTAAAACAGTTGATGCACGAAAGAAAAACCGTAGGACAGAAATTATCATTACACCCAAGTTGGATGAATTATTCCAGATACTGGAAAGCAACTGATAAAAGCAACCGTTTATCTGTATTTTATATCTTTTCAAGATAACAATTTGTTTTCTGTTTTCTTTATTCTAATTTTCGGCTGTTTTTGTAAAATACAGTGAATAAAAATACCCTTCTACAAATTGTTCTATCATTACTACTCAGTAATGTTATTGCAGAAGTAAATGCCCAAGCACCGGGCTGTCCTAACATCAATGCAGGGCCAAATCAGAATTTAACGTGCCAAAATAATTGCACCAATCTAACTGCAACTATTTTACAAACAGGACAAACAACAGCTTACACCGTTTCTTCTATTCCTTATGCACCACCGGCTGCTTTTAATGCAGGTACTGAGCTCACAGATTTGTACGTAGATGATATTTGGGGAGACGTCATTAATCTTGGTTTCAACTTTTGCTTTTACGGACAGATGTACAATCAAGCCGTTGTGGGGGCAAACGGTTTAATCACCTTTGATTTAACAGAAGCTACGCAATTTTGCGCATGGTCATATACAGCAGCCTGTCCAACCCCTGGCCCACCTCCCGGGGGGCTTTATAACAACTCCATCATGGGTGCTTACCATGATATTGACCCAAGTGTTTCGGGAAACATTTATTATTCACTGATTGGTGCTGCACCTTGCCGCACCTTAATAGTAAACTATAATAACGTTGCGCATTTTGATTGCGATTGTACTATCCCCGTTTTCCTTGGCGGAACCTGCAGTCACACTACACAACAAATAGTTATTTATGAAACAACTAACGTAATTGAGGTTTACGTTCAGAAAAAAGAACAATGCAGCAGCTGGAACGATGGGAATGCAACAATCGGTATTCAGGATGCAACAGGAGCAAATGGAATAGCCGCTCCCGGAAGAAACACCGGAGA
>CAMAVO010000077.1 GCA_945861685.1 Chitinophaga pinensis
CAACAAAGCATGGCACGTTGGCAGCGAAAATCCATATACCATCGGTATTGAACACGAAGGCTACATCAACGATGCGAGTTGGTATACAACAGCTATGTATAACTCTTCTGCTGATTTGGTGCATGATATCACCAACAGTGGTTACGGCATTGACCCTCTGCGCACCTTCTTTATTTCGCCTGCACAAACATTTGATGAAACTCTTGGCGGCTGCACAAAAGTAAAAGGTCACAAAAATTTTGCAAACCAAAGCCACACCGACCCGGGTGTGAATTGGAATTGGGAACGCTATTATAGATTGATTAACAACAATCCGACTACTTCCACACTTACAACCTGCACCGGGAACCTTTATGACACAGGTGGTTCAGGTGCCGATTATCCAGATGACGAACGAAAAATGTGGATCATCAGTCCAACCAACGCAACATCTGTAACACTTAATTTTACTGCATTTAATCTCGAAACCGATTGGGATTATTTGTGGATTTATGATGGCAACAGTTACAGCGCACCATTGCTAGGCGTTTACACGGGGACAAATTCTCCCGGAACAATTACTTCAACAGGCGGTTCGCTGATGCTGGAATTCAGAAGTGATTGTACAACTCCTTCAAGTGGCTGGGCGGCAAATTGGACTTGCGCTTCAAACACTGTTGATATTACCCCACCAACAACAACTATCAATGTTACAGGAAATTGGCAAACACAGGATTTTACAGCAACATTCAATGATGCAGACAATGTTGGCGTTGAGAAAAGTTTTTATCAGGTTTTGGATTTTGACGGAACGGAATGGAGGGCAAACAATGCGAAAGGTTTTTTCTCTGACAATTTTGATGCAGCTATTCACAGCGATTGGACTGCTGCTTCAGGAAACTGGAGTATCACAAGCAATAACTTAGTGCAGAGCGATGAAGCCAACACAAACAGTAATATTTACGCACCGCTTACTCAGAATTTAAGCAATCGATATTTGTATCAATGGCAAGGGAAAATTGAAGGTGCGGGTGCAAACCGCAGAGCAGGTTTTCATTTCTTCTGCGATGACGGCAGCCTTACTAACAGAGGAAATTCTTATTTCGTTTGGTTCAGAGTTGATAATTCTAAGTTGCAATTCTACAAAGTGGTTAACGATGTCTTCTCCTTAGAAAGCGAAGTGGCTTTTACATTCAATGCAGCGCAGTGGTATGATTACAAGGTGATTTACGATCGCACAACCGGCAAAACCGATGTGTATGTGGACAATGTTAAAATCGGAACCTGGACCGACCCTTCGCCTTACTCCACAGGTTCATACATTTCATTCCGCAGCGGTGATTGCAAATACACGGTAAATGATTTAAAAGTTTATCGCTCCCGTAACTCATCTGCAACTGTTTCAGTTGGAAATTCTGGTGATATCCGCTATCAAAATCCTAATCCTTCCACACCATCAGGAAGAATAAAATCAATCGTAAACGATGCAGCGGGAAACCTTTCTACTATTGCATCACAAGATGTGAATGTTGACTGGACAGCACCCAATAATATTACTTATATATATGATGGTGTTGGTGCAGATATTCAAACAACTTCTTCCACAACTTTACTCTCTGCGAACTGGGCAAACTCTTCTGATCCGCATTCTGATTTGACTGAATATTTTTATGCTATCGGAACTTCTGCAGGAGCAACTGATGTTGTTAACTGGACAAGCAATGCGCTCAATACTTCAGTTACACGCAACGGACTTTCATTGACTGTAGGGCAAACGTATTATTTCTCTGTTCGTGCAATTAATGGCGCAGGTTTGATGACGACTCAATTTAATTCAGACGGACAATTGGTTGATTTATCAACCGCTGTCTCTTCGGGCGTAGTCGATAAGTTTACTGTTTATCCAAATCCTACAGATGCATCACTTACTATTCAACACAATAAAGTAATTGACGAAATCAGGCTTTATGACGCAACAGGCAAATTGGTTTTTCAATCAAACATCAACAATCAAAAAACCATTATTGATGTTTCGTCTTTTGCTGCGGGCTATTATAATCTCTGCGTTTACTCGGGAAATGATATGCTGACCAGAAAGATTGTGGTTAGCAAAAAGTAATCAGTCCAAATTTTTTGGCTGGCAGAGAAAATACTTTTTCACCGTTTCGGAAAGAGCATTTATGTTCAAATGGTCTGATGCGTTGGCAACATCTTTTACTTCTCCGTTTTTCATCAAAATATTAATGCTGTCTGTAGTAATCGTGTAAGCTTTGTTTTCAACCGTTCCGGTAAAAACAAAATAAGATGCCTCTTTTTCTGAGACCTCAAATTTTAAAACAGCCTTCTTCACCAATGCATTCACATTTTCTTTCCCGTATTCAAGTGGAGCAATTTCAATTTTATAAAGGTTACGATTAATCAGATTTGTACAGAGCAATGAAAGAATCTTATCCGCATGATTTTGCCATACTTTTATAGAAGCGTAAATATCGTTATCGTCAAGTTGGGCAAAATTTTCAAGTGCATCGATATCCTTTTCAAGAACACTTTTATCAATCTTTGAATAGAGAAAATTTTCAAATGCCGGAGTAGCAAATAAATTCACATTTTGTTCTGCCAATTCCTTTGCACGCGACAAAATTTTTATCAATAAATTCTCTGCACTCAAAACTGTTTTGTGCAGATAAACCTGCCAATACATCAGCCTTCGCGCCATGATAAATTTCTCAACAGAATAAATTCCTTTCTCTTCAACGGCAAGTTCGTCATTCACTATCGTCAGCATTTTAATGATGCGGTCTGAACTGATAACGCCTTCCGAAACTCCGGTATAAAAACTATCACGTTTCAGGTAATCCAATCTATCCATATCTAATTGCGATGATACCAACTGGTGTAGAAATTTCTTAGGATACGTATTCACAAAAATTTCAATTGCAGTTTTCAGCTTTCCGTTAAATTGTTCGTTCAGCTTTTCCATAAAAATGAGTGATACATCTTCATGACTGATATTGTGAACAATGCTGTTTTCAAGCGCGTGAGAAAACGGTCCGTGACCAATATCATGCAGCAAAACCGCAACAGCAACACCTTCTGCTTCATCTTTACTTATTTCAAATCCTTTGTTACGCAACTCTTCCACCGCAAGCGTTGAAAGATACATGGCACCAATAGCATGATGAAAACGTGTATGCAGCGCGCCCGGGTAAACAAGTGAAGTGAGACCCAACTGACGAATTCTGCGCAGACGCTGAAACCAGGGATGCTCAATCAAATCATAAACAAGTTCATAAGGAATACTTATGAAACCATAAATAGGGTCGTTGATTATTTTGCGCTTGTTTGGTTTCACAGAATTTGAGGACACAATAAATGTGTAATTTTAGCGTTCAGTTTGCGAGGGCAAGATACAAATTAGCTGATTAACGAATGAGATGATTAGCTGATAATTCTCACAAACTTTAAACTTTCAAACCTTAAACTTTAAACATATAAAATGGACAAAATAAAAATTCTTTGGGCTGATGATGAAATTGATTTACTGAGAGCACACGTGATGTTTCTGCGGGAAAAAGATTTTGATGTAACAACAGCCACTAACGGTGATGACGCACTTGACCTTATCAAAGGAAATCATTTTGACATTGTGTTTCTTGACGAGAACATGCCTGGCATTTCAGGTTTAGAAACACTCACAAGAATAAAGGCGCATGATTCAGAAATTCCGGTGGTGATGATTACCAAAAGTGAGGAAGAGCGCATTATGGAAGATGCTATCGGCTCCAAGATTTCGGATTACCTGATTAAGCCTGTAAACCCAAATCAGATTTTACTTTCTATCAAGAAGAACCTTGATAACAAACGATTAATCCGTGAAAAAACAACTTCGGATTATCAGCAACAATTCCGTGAAATCGGAACCAGCCTGAGCGACAGATTAAGCCTTGCTGAATGGATGGAGGTTTATAAAAAGCTGGTGTATTGGGAACTGGAATTAGAGAAGTCAAAAGATGAAGGCATGAATGGCATTTTGGAAATGCAGAAATCAGAAGCCAATACCTTATTCAGCAAACACGTTGAACGTAATTATATCAACTGGGTAAGCGGAAAGGATGATAATGCTCCCGTGATGTCGCATACTCTTTTCAAAAAGAAAATAGCACCGCTGATTAATAAAGAAACTGCAACCTTTATGGTGCTTATTGATAATCTGCGCTACGACCAATGGAAAATGATTCAGCCTATTCTTAACGAGTATTTTCGCATTGAAGAAGAAGAATTATTTATGGCAATTCTGCCCAGTGCTACTCAATATGCACGCAATGCAATTTTTGCGGGACTGATGCCTTCCGAGATTGAAAAACGTTTTCCAAAACTGTGGGTAAGCGATGAAGATGAGGGCGGAAAGAATTTGCACGAAGAAGAATTTTTGGCTGACCAGCTAAAGCGTTTGGGCAAAGACGTAAAAATGTCTTACAATAAAATCACCAACCACTCTAACGGAAAAAAATTGGCCGACAGCATCTCCAATCTGATGGGCAATAACCTGAATGTGATTGTTTACAATTTTGTGGATATGCTCAGTCATGCCCGGACCGACATGGAGGTAATACGTGAGCTGGCAGACGATGAAGCAGCATATCGTTCTATCACCGTTTCGTGGTTGCAACACTCACCATTATTGGATATTCTGCAACAAATAGCTGCAAAAAAAGGAAAGCTGATAATAACTACCGACCACGGAACTATCCGCTGCAAAACCGCATCAAAATTAGTAGGTGATAAAAACACCAACACTAATCTGCGTTACAAGCAAGGAAAAAATCTGGCCTACGAAAAACGCGATGTGTTTGAAGTAAAAAACCCTGCGGATGTTTTTCTGCCACGCACCAACGTAAGCACAACCTACGTGTTTGCCAAGGAAGACAAATTTTTCGCGTATCCGAATAACTACAATTATTACGTAAATTATTACAAGGACACTTTTCAGCACGGAGGAATTTCATTAGAAGAAATGTTGATTCCGTTTGTGGTGTTGAGCGCGAAGTAATTAAAAGGAGTAAGAGTTTTTTCACTACGTTTGGTATCCCAAAAACCAACCATGAAAAAACTATTACTCCTTCTTACAATTATTAGTTCCCAATTCTCAATTGTCAATACCATTGCTCAAACATTAACCCGCGGCCCTTACCTGCAAAGCCCCGGACAAACAAGTATGATTATTCGCTGGCGCACAGATATAGCAAGCGACAGCCGCATTTATTATGGCTCAACATTGGGTTCAACAGCTAATGCTGTTGACAGTACAAACGTTACCACCGAGCATCGTGTAAAAATTTCAGGGCTTAGTCCTGCTACAACTTATTATTACAATATCGGAAGCACAACGGCTATGTTGGGCGAAACTGATTCGCTGATGTATTTTACCACTGCACCTGACACCAACACTTCAACACCAATCAGAATTTGGGCTATCGGTGACTTTGGTCACGGAAACACAGCAGAAGCAGAAGTGCGCAATTCATATGAGCGATTTGCAGAAAGAGAAGGTGCTGCCGACTTATGGCTGTGGTTAGGCGACAATGTTTATCAGGACGGAACAGAAGGCGAATACGACAGCAAAGTATTTGACAGCATCTGGGGTTTTAAAAAACTATTTAAACACCTGCCTTTCGCGCCCACTTCTGGAAACCATGATTACAACAGTATCTGTGCATGGGAACAGCCGGGCTTGTGCAGCACTCACCCTGATGAGCATACCGGCCCTTACCTTGATTTTATTGACCCTCCAACGGAAGGCGAGTTGGGAGGAGTACCTTCACACCGAAAACTTTTTTATTCGTTTGATTACGGTGACGCTCACTTCGTTTGCATGAATTCTGAACTGGGCTCACTTAACGCAGCCTACAACTGGATTGGTTTGCTTAACAGCGATACATCCTTTACTTCACCCATGCTGGAATGGCTGGAAGCCGACCTTGCAGCTACGACAAAAAAATGGAAAATTGTTTACTGGCATCAAACGCCTTACAGCGGACAAGATGGTTTTACTGATAGTTTTTCTCAACCTTTCTGCATTGCTTCGCGTGTGCATTTCAATCCTATTATTGAGCGCTACGGAGTGGATTTAGTATTAGTAGGACACGACCACAACTACCAGCGCAGCTATCTTATAAATGGCCATTACGGAAATTCCAACAGTTTTCAGCCAAGTATGCTGATTAACGGAACCAGCGGAAATCCTGATCTGGGTGAGTATTATTACAAGTACACTGATGGCCCAATAAAAGATAAAGGAACTGTTTATGTAATAGAAGGCAACTCAAGTGGAAGTAACGATCCCGGACCAATTGAACATCCTGCTATTTATTGGGGCGAAGCTTGTGAAGATTGCTGGGGTTCGTTTGTAGTAGATATTAACGGAGACCGCCTTGACGGACGCTATCTTCATTACAGCGATACTATCCGCGATAAATTTACCATCATAAAAACTGATTGGGCACATGCAGGTGTTGAGGAAACTACCGAATCTGAAGTGTTTAAAATTTATCCTAATCCAAATAACGGTCAGTTTAAACTTGAATATACCTTAGCCGGAAAAAGTGATGTTAGGATTGATGTATTGGATATTAGCGGAAGAACTATTTATAGCCAGACAGCAGCAAACGGCAGCGCAGGCACACACAACGAAAGCATCAATCTTAACAAGACAACTATTGCTGCAGGAACTTATTTTGTAAAATTGGGGGTTGACGGAGTAAACCGATTTGGAAAAATAAAAATTGAGTAAAGATGAAAAGGTATTTACTCCTCATCACCTTCCTGCTTGCTAACCTTCTCACTTCCCATGCCCAAAGCATTCATGAGGAAGAATACCTCCATTACAAACAAACCGGCATCAGTGCTGAAGAATACGAACGCATCAATCAACCAGCTCAACTAACACAACCAAGAGGCGGAACAAACTGCAATCTGAATAAAATAGTTTTCGGCTGGCATCCTTATTGGCAAAATGGATTTGAAACCAATTACCAGTGGAACTTACTTTCGCATCTCTGCTACTTTTCTTACGATGTAAATTACCTGAATGGAAATGCGCTTACCACTAACAGTTGGTCGACTGCAAATGTTGTTACACAAGCATTAGCCAACAATGTAAAAGTCAGTTTGTGCGTTACCTTGTTTGACGACCATGCTGCATTTTTCGGAAACTCCACAGCAAAGCAAACGCTGATTACTAACCTTATTAATCTTGTGCAGCAGCGCGGAGCGCATGGTGTGAACATTGATTTTGAAGCCGTGCCTTCAGGACAAAGCGCAAATCTTACTGCTTTTATGCTTGACCTTTGCAACCAGTTTCATACCTCCATTCCAAACGGTGAAGTCAGCATTGCCTTGCCATCAGTGGACTGGAGCAATACCTTTGATGTAGCAACCATGAGCAGTTGTGTGGATTTATTTTTTATTATGGGTTATGATTATTACTACGGTGGCAGTGCGCAGGCAGGCCCTACAGATCCACTTTACAGTCTGGTTTCCACCTACAATTACAATCATGCAAAAAGCATAACATATTACCTGAACCGAGGAGCTCCTGACAATAAACTTTGTCTTGGATTACCTTACTACGGAAGAGAATGGGAAACTGCTGGCAATGCAGTTCCATCCAACACAACTGGCAATTACAGCGGCACCCGCACTTATAAATATGTGCGCGACAACAGCGGAACATACGCTAATCATCAATACCATGCTGGAAGCAAGTCGGGATATTTTACTTACCAAAGCAGCGGAAACTGGAGGCAATGTTTTATCAATTCACCTTACACTTTGGGTAAACGTTTTGAAATGGTTCACCTGCGCGGACTGGCAGGCATTGGCATCTGGGCATTGGGGTATGATGACGGTTACTTAGATTTCTGGAACCAGATAGAAGAAAAGTTTACAGACTGTTATACACCCGCCTGTAACGATACACTTTACGATATGGGAGGTCCTTCACAAAATTATTACGACAACGAAAATTATACCTATACCATTTCGCCTGCTAACGCCTCGACCATAGACCTCAGTTTCTTTTCGTTTTCAACAGAAGCAAATTACGATACACTATGGCTCTATGATGGTAGCAGCAACGCAGCACCATTGATTGGCTCTTACACCGGGACCAACACACCCGGTAACTTTACTACAAGTTCAGGTTCTATAACACTGCGCTTCAAATCCGATATAAGTACCAACTCTTTTGGTTTTAGGGCTTATTATTACTGCAATGAGATGGTGACGGATGTCCCCCTGAGCGTAGTCGAAGGGTTGAATGTTTATCCAAACCCTGCTGAAGATATGTTGACTATTGAATGTAGTGAAGACATAAAAGAAGTCAGGATTTATGATGCAACAGGAAAACTTATAGCCTCACCCCTATTGCCTCTCCAAGGGGAGAGAGGAACTATTGATATTTCACAACTATCATCAGGGATATACAATCTCTGCATCTTTACTGATACAGAAATGCTGACAAAGAAAATAATCGTCAGCAGAAAATAGTTCTTGCCTTCAAGAATTTGCTTTGCTCTCTTTGCGCCTTTGCGAGAACTAAATCTTTGCGACCTTTGCGGTTAAAATAAAAAACATGAAAATAGCAATACTCGGCTGCGGAAACATGGGACTGGCCTACGCCCGCTCCTTTTTAAAATACAACCTGGTTACTACCGAAAACCTTTTACTGATTGAGAAAAGCGCAGAGCGTGCCGCACAACTAGCCGGAATGAACATCGGGAAAATAGCAGGAGCCATTACCAACGAAATCGGTGATTATGATGTAGTGATACTGAGTGTAAAGCCGCAGGATTTTTCGGTTACCGAAAAAGAACTCTCAGCGGTTTTGACTGAAAAGAATTTAGTGCTTTCTATTATGGCAGGCAAAAAAATAGCCTACATGTCAGCCGCATTGAAACACGATAACATTGTGCGCGCCATGCCTAATTCGCCTGCACAACTGGGAATGGGAATTACGGCCTACACCGCTGCCGAAAAAGTAAATCCCAAACAACTGCGCATGGCCGAAAACTTACTGAACAGCACCGGTCGCAGCGTCCATTTAGAAGACGAAAACCTGCTGGATGCCGTAACCGCATTAAGCGGCAGCGGACCTGCCTATTTCTTTTACATTGTTCAGCAAATGACTGAAGCTGGGGTAAAGCTGGGAATTGAACCTTCCGTTGCATCCATGCTTGTAAAGCAAACCATGCTGGGTTCTTTTCATTTATTAAACCAGGCAACTCAAACGCCTGATGAATTGATAAAAGCCGTTGCTTCAAAAGGCGGAACAACAGAAGCGGCTTTCAATGTTTTTAACCAAAAAAACTTTGGCGAAATATTGCAGGAAGCCATTGCAGCAGCTGAAAGCAGAGCGAAGGAATTATCATCTGTGAAATAGATACATTTGCAACCATGTCAGAACAGCAGGACGAAACCGCAAAACTTCTCTCGCTCATCCGCAGCGATTATTCAAAGCATCAACTGAGTGAAAACGATGTGGAACAAAATCCCATTCTACAGTTTTTGAAATGGATGAAAGAAGGCATTGAAGCCGGTCAGCCCGAACCCAATGCCATGACACTTTCAACCGTTACGGCAGAGGGCAAACCCGCTTCACGCATTGTTTTGCTGCGCGGAGTAGACGAAGGCAAATTTGCATTCTTCACCAATTACACCAGCAATAAAGGAAAACAACTTGCCGGAAATCCGTATGCATCTTTGAATTTTTTCTGGTATCAGTTAGAGCGACAGGTAAAGATTTCGGGAAAAACCGAACAGTGCAGCCCTGAATTTTCTGACGACTATTTTGCAACACGCCCCCGCGAAAGCCAGTTGGGTGCATGGGCTTCGCCACAGGGCGAGGTGATTGAAAGCCGTGAGGTACTTGTAAATAATTTTGAGCATTACGCCAAATTATATGAAGGCAAAACCATTCCCCGCCCGCCACACTGGGGCGGCTTTCTGCTTAATCCCGAAAAAATAGAATTCTGGCAGGGGCGCACCGGCCGCATGCACGACCGGTTGATATTTAACCTGCAAGGTGATGGAGCGTGGAAGATTTCGCGGTTAGCGCCATAATCAAGTCAAAAGATTTAAATCAAAATTCAAAAGGTGAACAATTCGTATTTAGCTAAACACGCTTTCTGCGAAAAACAAATCCTGGAAGCGCCTTTGCCGGGGCTTGGGATGGTGATTGTTATCCCATGTCATAACGAGCCACATTTACTTAAAACATTAAACGCTTTAGCCGCCTGCACCTTACCCAAATGCAAGGTTGAAGTGATTGTTGTAATCAACGCTGCGGAAAACAGCAGCGAAGAAATTTTAAAAGAAAACACCTTTACAGAAATTGAACTCGAGCGCTGGATAATCAAAAACGATAGCGCTGCGCTGCGCTACTTTTATATCACTAACAATGCACTGCCGGCAAAGGATGCTGGCGTTGGACTTGCCCGCAAAATAGGCATGGACGAAGCTGTGCGCAGATTTGATTCTATTGAAAACGAGAACGGTGTTATTGTTTGCCTCGACTCAGATTGCACGGTGGAGAGCAATTACCTGACTGCTCTGGAACATCACTTTCTGTTGCATCCTTCCGCAACAGGGTGTTCGGTTTATTTTGAGCATCCGCTGGAGGGTGATGACTTTGTGCCGCAGGTATATGAAGGCATTATCCGTTACGAATTATTTTTGCGCTATTACAATTGCGGCTTGCGTTTCAGCGGGTATCCTTTTGCGTGGCATACCATCGGTTCGAGTATGGCGGTGCGTACAAAAATATATCAGCAGCAGGGCGGCATGAACAAGCGCAAGGCAGGTGAGGACTTTTATTTTCTTGCCAAACTGTTTCCATTGGGAGGGTTTGCTGAACTAAATGAAACCACCGTATTTCCCTCGCCACGCCCATCGGAGCGGGTTCCGTTCGGGACTGGAAAGGCTATTAATAAATGGCTGCAAGAGGGAACTAACAACCTGCCAACTTATAACCCTAAAACGTTTACAGATTTAGCAGAGTTAGTTGAACTGGTTCCTGAATTGTATGCCGTTACCGTTGATACTATCCAACAAAAAATAAAACACCTCTCTCCTGCCCTGCTTGCATTTTTATCGGACAATGATGTGGAGAATAAACTGGCGGAGATTAATGCCAATGTAAAATCAAAGGAGCAATTTATTAATCGCTTTTACCGCTGGTTTGGTAATTTTATGGTGTTGAAGTTTGTGCACTTTGCCCGTGATAACTATTACGGACAACAAAGCATTGAGGCGGCTGCAAAGGATTTACTCGACACTGCAGGCATTGAATTTAATGAAACGATAAGCGCCAAAGAACTATTGTTGCTGTACCGCGAGCTGGAACGAAACAACAAAGCCGCCCTGACATTCAAGGCGGCTCTGGTATGATTTCAGGAAAACCCGAAACGTATTATTCTTCTGTTTTTTTCTTTTTAGGAGCTGCTTTTTTCTTTGGTGCTTCTTCTCCTTCAGCTTTTGCGGCTTTTTTAGGGGCTGCTTTTTTAGCTGCTTTTTTTACTTCTTCGTCAGGAAACAATGTTGTTGCCGGTTTTGCTTTTACTGCACCACCTGCTACATATTTCTTTGCCTGTTTGCGTTTACGTCTTACACCGTAAGAACCGTTAGAAATTTTTCCTTTTTTTGATTTGATATCACCTCTTCCCATAATGTGTTTTTGTTTATTGAGGGCGCAAACATAATAAAATTTGTAATCGAAAAAACCGTCATTGCGAGGGTTTTTCACCCGAAGCAATTTCCTGATTGAACTACTGCTTCTTTATTATGAGATTGCTTCGCTGCGCTCGCAATGACGATACTACTATGAATTATCCCGATAACTCAACGCACCCGAGGGACAAGTATCCACTGCTCTTTTTATTTCAGTGGTTGTGGCGTTTTCAAGGTTTATCCAGGGGCGCTCACGGGGTTTAAAAACGGAGGTAAGGTTTTTTACACAGTTGGCAGAATGGGCACATAAATGTTGTTTCCAAACTACGGTTACTTCTCCGTTGGTGTATTCTTTTGGGTAGGGGGTTTCTGCGCTCATGAGGTTTTGATTTAGGTGAGGCAAAAATAAACGGAATTATAGAAAGCTGATTTTTTTCGCCACAGATTGCACAGATTAACACAGATTTTGGGCGCAGAATAATTAACAAAAAAAGGGCGTCCCGCAGTATTGCGGGACGCCCCTACCGTTTTGCAATTACTGCTTCACCACCTTCCCGTTCACCTGCCTTTCTCCATCGGTAACAGAGATAAAATATACCCCGCTGCTGAGGCTGCTGATGTCGAGGTTGAATTTTGGTGAGGCTACTGTGCCTTGTAACAGGGTTTTGCCGGTGATGTCTTGGAGTTGGTAAGTACC
>CAMAVO010000078.1 GCA_945861685.1 Chitinophaga pinensis
ATCCAGGAGCGTGATGGTAACTTCACCAACTACTACATCCGCGATAATGGCGGAGGCAGTTCATGGGGTATGGCAGTAGCCGACATTGACCAGAACGGCTACAAAGACATTGTTGCAGACGGTTCGGGAGGCATTAACGTTATTAAACTTTTCTGGAACGGAACAACATTTACTTCTACCAGCACCACACTCCCTAACTCTGGTTTCTTTCTGCAGAACGTTACCATCTGCGATGCAAATAACGATGGTTGGGTTGATGTTTTCGGTTGCGATGATGATGATGCAAGCACCTTGTATGTAAACAACGGCTCGGGAACATTAGCGGTATCAAACATCATCAACTTTGCATTAAATCCCGGCACCAACTACAATGGCGACCCTGCTGATTCGGGTAACTACGGCAGCGTTTGGACCGACTTTGATGGTGATAACGACCTTGACCTTTTTGTGGCTCATTGCCGTCAAAGCACTTCAAGCCCTACTGACCTGCGCAGAAAAGACCGCCTGTTTGAAAACAACGGCAGTAACGTATATACCGAAACAAGCACTGCACGCGGAATAGAACTTCCGGGCGCTTATCTGCAGACCTGGACTGCCATGTTTGGCGATATTGATAACGATGGCGACTTTGATCTTGGTTTGGTTAATCATGACGTAGGCAGCCAGATATTGGAAAATGACGGAACAGGAGATTTCACTAATATCAGTGCAGGTTCAGGTTTCACTTACAGTGGAAACTACATTGAATCGGTAATGGAAGATTTTGACAACGATGGATTCATTGACATTCTAATTTCAGGCCCTGAGTGGAAATACTTTAAGAATGATGGAGACAACACCTTTACCGAACAAGCGAGTCTTTTCGCAAATAACGGAATGTCTTCATTTGCAATCGGTGATTTAAATCACGATGGTTTTATTGATGTGTTTGCTTCTTATGGTGATATTTATGTATCACCAACATCTGTTGATGATGTGCTTTACCTCAACAATAAAAACGCCAACCACTTCATCACTTTTGATCTGGAAGGAACAAGCAGCAACAAAGGTGCTGTCGGAGCAAAAGTTACCATCCATGGTGCATTCGGAACACAGGTGCGTGAAGTACGTGCAGGTGAAAGCTACGGAACTGTCAACTCATCACAACTGCACTTTGGTCTTGGTCAAAACGAAGAAATCACTTCTGCAGATGTTTGGTTCCCTTCAGGTGAAACACAACATTTCGATAACCTTGCAGCCGACCAGTTTGTAACGGTGCTGGAAGCAACTTGCAGCATTACCGGTAACATCATCCCTGGTCCGCACATCATTTGCACAGGTCAAAGCACAACACTTACTGCTGTTGGTGGTTATACTTCATACCTGTGGAACACAGGCGAAACCACACAATCGGTTACCGCTAATTCTACCGGTTCTTACTTTGTAAAAGTTTCTGACGGAACATGCAGCAACATTTCTCCATTAATTGATGTGGAGGTTAGTCCTGACGAAACACCAAGTATTGCAGCAGCAGGAGATCTTCTTTTCTGCGAAGGAGGTTCAGTAACCTTAGATGGTATTTCATCTTCAGCAACTTCTTACCTGTGGTCACCGGGTGGTGCAACAACACAGTCTTTTGATGCAACAGAGGCTGGTAATTACACCTTAACAATACAAGGTGTTTGCGGTGCATTCACTTCCTCAGCTATTACAGTTGCTGTGCTTCCTGCAGATGCGCCAACTGCAAACGATGTTACACTTAACTTTCCTGCATCAACAACATTGAATGCAACCGGTAACAACCCGCAATGGTATGATCTGCCGGTTGGCGGAACTTTGCTGGGCCAAGGAAGCTCTTACACAACTGATGTTCTTAATGCTCCTACTACTTTCTATGTTGAAGATATTACAACATACCCGGGTGGAACAGACTACACAGGTATTACTGCTCACTCAGGTAACACCTTCAGCGGAAACACCACCAATGGAAACCTGGTCTTTGATGTAACATCAAACTGCACATTGGTATCAGTAAAAGTTTACACCGATACACAAGGTAATCGCGAAATACAATTGAAAAACTCAGGCGGAACTGTTATCGCAAGTCTTGTTGCAAACATTCCTGTTGGCGAGTCGCGTGTAACATTAAACTTTGTGTTAACTCCGGGTTTCAGTTATGAGATTACAACCAATGCAACATTGAACAATACCAACTTCGGTTACAATGCTCCACGTCTGCAACGTAACAGTAGCGGTGTTTCTTATCCCTACACCATTACGGATGTAGTATCTATCACCGGTTCTAATCAGGGTGCACAGTACTATTACTACTTCTACGATTGGGAAGTTGAGTTGGCTTCTACAGAATGTGTAAGCGAGCGTGTTCCTGTTGTAGTTGATATTGCAACCGGAATAAACACAGTTGATGTTAATGGAATTGAACTTTATCCAAACCCTGCAAAAGACAGATTGTTTATAAGCCTTAACAATCAGGCTTACAGCAAAGTATTTGTAAACGTAATGGATCTGGAAGGAAGAACAGTTGCACAACAGGCATTCTACAATACTGCCTCATCACAAAAACTTGAAATCGGATTAAACAACCTTGCAGAAGGTGTTTACATGATTAAAGTAATTGCTGACGGAACTGAAAGTGTTTATAAAGTAGCGGTTAAATAGTCCTGACTTAAATAGATTGAATAAAAACGCTCCCCATGGGGAGCGTTTTTTTATTTAAAACATTACCCGATACATTGCCGTTGGAAAAACACCAAACTGATAACTGGTTGTTATTTCCTGCTTGCGTTGGTCGTAATCTTTCCGGAAAATGTTTTGCCTGTTCAGGATATTCTGCAAATCAACAAACACTTCGTGTGTTACTTTCTTTCCGTTTGATTTAAAAGAGATTTTGAAATCCAGTCGGAAGTAATCTTTCAGCTTGTTGCTGTAAGCCTGGTCGTAATAATATATGCTGTTGCCTGTTGCAACAGATGAATCAAGGTTAATGGGTATGTAGCGTTTGCCTCCTGCAAACGTAACCTTTGCATCAAAGCCAACGGTTTTGTTCTGCTTTTTTTTGCTTACGTTAAACTCTTTTCCGCCTAAAAAATTGACGGTGTAGTTTCCATTGAAAGCAGTGTTGCGCAACACACCATCACTTCCTTTATATTTTGATTCATAAAGTGAAGTAGTGAATAAGGAGTACCATCCTTTAGCATAAAACTTCTCAGCCGTAAACTCCAATCCGTAATTGTATCCAGTTCCTTCGTTTACTAAACTGTCAGTATCAGGAGTGTCAAAGTTTGCGCCTGTGTTCACCAATGAATAATAGGATGAGTGTTGCTCAACAGGCAATTTATCCAAGTATTGAAAATACGTTTCAAACTTGAAACGTATATTTTTCAATGCAGTGTTATCATAAGCCAGCACCACTTGTTTGCTCTGCGATAAACTCATGTTTTTATTGGTTTGCACAGAAGTTCCGTCAGGATAATCTGTCTTCACAAAATAAGCTTGCAGCATTTGTATCTGGCTGTGGAAGCCTGCTCCAAAACTCAATGCATTTCCTTTTCCCACGTCCCACTTTAAACCCATGCGTGGTTCAACTGCATAACTGTTGTTCAGAAAAAACTGTTGATAATGAACACCTGTTGTAAGTGAAAGATTATCTGTAAAACGATGTTGCCACTGCATGTATGCCTGCAACAAAAACGAGTTGCCGTTGAAGTCGCGCAGCGTGATGAAATGTGTTCCGTTGATTAAGGTACTGTCAGTAAAATCAAAACCGTAGCGATCAAGAATAAATCCGGTCTTCACAGTATTCTTTGCGCTGAATTTTTTGTTGACACTATAATTAACGGTGAGCTTGTGTTGCGAAGAACGATTGTGGTAAGAGGGGATAGGCGTGCCGTCAACGGTACTGAGCGAATCATCTTTAATATTATTCCGCGTTCCTGACATAGCAATAATCAGTTTTGAAAAGACCTTTTCGCTAAAGAAGAACGTATGCGACAAACCAACTGTTCCCATGTCAGAACCAAAGTAATTGTCTGAGCCACCGGAAGCATAAGTGTCATTCTTCTTTCCTTTGCTTTCCAATAATTCAATATAGCTTGTTCCGCCAACACCAAACAAAGAAAAGATCCCGGCTTTCTTAGTTGGAAAATGAAATTTAAAAGAGATATCCTGATACAATGGAAGCGCGCCACCCGAACCAAAATCAACTCCGAATAATGCAACCAACGCTAGAACTGAATAGCGGTAATTGACAAGATAACTTGCTTTGTGCTTTTTAGAAAACGGTCCTTCTAATCCAACTTCAATGCCGTTAAAACCAACCTGTGCCATGTATTCACGCTTCTCGTTGTTTCCATGTCGCATGCGTAAATCAAACACGCCCGACATTGCATTGCCGTATTCAGCAGGGAATGCTCCGGTAAAAAAATCAGAGCGGTCGAGTACATTATTATTCAGAATATTAATTGGTCCGCCCGTTGACCCCAAATTACCAAAGTGACTTGGATTTGGAATATCAACACCGTCCAAACGGTAGAGCAAACCAATGGGAGAATTTCCGCGAATGATGATATCATTCCTTGCATCATCGGCTTCTGTTACTCCTGCAAAGTTGGCAGCCATACGCGCAGGATCGTTGCGCGAGCCTGCATATTTGCGTGTATCTTCCACTGTAAACGAACGCGCACTCACCGTTGCCATTTCATTCAGCGTTTGTGACTTGTCGCGCACACCGCTGATGACAACTTCTTTCCCCATCACAACACTTTCTTCGAGTTCAATATCAATAATGGTTTCTTTTCCGGTATTCACAATCACAGGAATTGTTGTTTCCTTGTATCCGAGGTATGAGATCTTCAACTGCCTTCTTCCCACAGGAACTCCGGTAATTTTAAAAACTCCTTCTTCATCCGTAGCCGAGCCAAGCATTTTTAAAGAATCTACAACTAAAATACTTGCTCCTGGCAAAGCCGCTTGCGATTGCTTATCTATCACTTTTCCGCGAATAGTTTGCAGGTAGTTTTGTGCAGTAACCTGACCAAAACAAAAAATAAAAACAGATATAATAAAAATGCGCATCAGCCTGCAAATGTAATTTCTTGTAGAACTAGAAAGAAGCATTTTTAAATTCATCTGCAATCCTTATGTTTGCAAGAAACAATTTTGGTTTAGTGCGCTATTCTTTTTTACATATCACTTCTTTTTTTGGCAGAATTTATTTCCTGCTTTTAATACTTGTCAATTGTCAATTATCAATTGTTAATTGCTTCTCTCAGGAAGGCAGTTCCTACATCACCAACTTCAATCTTAGCGAAACAGTTTACAGCAACCAGAACTGGTCTATTGTGCAGGATAATGATGAGGTAATGCTTTTTGCAAACCGAAGAGGTGTGCTTACGTATGATGGCGCTTACTGGAAGGAGATAAGTCTGCCCGATATTATTTTCACAATGGCTGCCGACCCTCAGAAAAGCAGAATATATGCTGGGTGCAGAAATGGTTTCGGATATCTTTCAAAGGATGAAAAAGGAATTTACAACTATACAGAACTTTCCTCCACGCTGCCCAACACATCAGAAATATCAAAACTGGAACTGACTTCAGATGCTGTTTATTTTTATAACAATGAAAGTATCAGCCGCTGTCTGGTAAGTAACCTCAGCAATACACGCCAATGGACAACCACTTCCGAAAATCCGTACGCAGGAACTATAAAGTTTAAAGACAAAATTTATGTACTGATTTCAGGCAAAGGATTACACGTTGTTGAAAAAGATACGTTGCTGGAAGTAAAAGGAGTTTCGTCTCTGCCCAATGAGATTTTATTTAGCGCTCAGTTTGACGAAACCCACGCAGTTATTGGAACAAACACAGATGAACTTTTTCTTTTTGACGGAAAGTCATTTACCAAATTTTTATTTGAAGGGCAGAAACATGTTGCCGAAAATATTCTTGCAACAGGAGTAGAACTCAACGATAATGAAATTGTTATTTCAACAGTTACAGGTGGCTGTATTATAATTAATAAGAAAACGGGAGCTACCTCGCAGTCCATAAATTACCGCACCGGTTTGCCTGATGATGAATTGTATGCTATCGGTAAAGACCGCAATAACGGGCTTTGGCTTTCGCATGAGTATGGCTTGAGTCGCATTGACAATAATCTACCTGTGCGCAATTACAGTTCGTATCCCGGATTGGAAGGTAATCTGAATGCAGTTGCTACAATTGGCTCCACTGTATATGTTGCAACCAGTCAGGGAGTTTATTTTCTTACAAAAACGTATGACACGCAGGAGGTGAAAAAACTATTTCAACTTCAGGACAGAGAAAAATTAGAGCGTACAAAAACCGAAGAAAAAAAACAAACGGGTCAGGCCGATTTGCAAAAGCTATTTGATGCACCAATTCTAAGTTCGCAGTCAGACAAACCTGAGAAAGAAGTGAAGAAAGAGCAGCGCGAAGAAAAGAAGAAAAAGAACAAAGACAAATGGAATGCTTTGTTTGGCTCTAAAAAGAAAAAACAATTACAGAAAGGAAATGAAGAAGAGAATGTTGAACCGGAAGAGCAGGAGGAAGCAATTCAATCAGAACCGGAGAAGCAGACAGAGCCTCTTGTACAAGCTGAAAAGCAAGAGCCTGTAAAAACTTTTGAGAAGAAAAGAGCAACCTTAAAAGCCGAACAAACATCAGCACAGCAAACATCATTTGGAACGTATATTTTTAAAAAAATAAGTGGACTGAATGAAAAATGCAAGCAGATGGCTGCATTCAAAGAACACTTACTTGTTGCAACAAACATGGGTTTGTATGTTGTTAAAAATAATGTTGCGAAGGTTTTAGTTCCCAATCGTTATATCAATTGCATTTCTGCTTCTGCAAATAATAACCGATTTTACATAGGAACAAACAACGGATTTTTTTCAGTAAGATGGGATGGAAGTGACTGGTTAGTTGAAAATGGTTTTGAAAATTTCAGCAGTCCTGTTTATTCAATTACTGAAGATCGTGGAAACAGCCTGTGGCTGGGCAGTGATGGTGTCGTGTACAATACTGTTCTTAGTGAGAATGCAGGAGTTGCAGCAACAAAAGTGTACTCGTTTGAAAAAGATTATGCCGAGAAAGTAATTACAGGAAGAGTAGATGGTAAAGTCAACTTTTTCCTTTCATCAGGAATTTATGCATACGATGCGGCAAAAGATTCTTTAGTGAATGCTGATAAAAATTCTGATGGAGTAGTAAAAAATTTTAACAGGCGCTATGTGTCTTCCCAAGAAGATATTACCTGGGCATATAACAACACTGAAAAAAAATGGAAGAGTTATAAAAACAACACTTCCCCAAATTTAATTTACTCGGCATATCTTGATTTGTTTGATGGTATTCAGAATATTTTCGTTGATGCACAGGGAAATTTCTGGGTGATTGACGGAGAAAATGCGCTCTACAAAATTTTACCTTCCGAGAAATTTATGGAGATGCACAATTTCAATGTGTATATCCGTGGTGTTTCAGATAATCAGGAAAATAATTTTTCGTTGGAACAATTAGTGGTGGATGCAACCAACAATATGTTGTCGTTTAAAATTGCTGCGCCTTATTATTTGAAAACAGATGCAACAGAATACCAATATATTATTGACGGTTTAATGACTGACTGGAGTAAGTGGGATTCTAAATCAGAGATTGGCCCATTCCCTTTACCACCCGGAAGTTATACGCTTAGAGTGCGTGCCCGTAATATTCTTGGAACAATAAGCGCAGAAAAAACATTATCGTTTTCAATCAACCCACCTTTTTATAAAACCTGGTATTTCTATTTGTTATATGCGTTGGTTGCTGTTGGATTGGTATGGCTTTTTATCCGTTTCCGCGAAGCAAGTCTTAAACGCGAGCAAGCTCTACTTGAAGAAAAGGTAAGATTGCGTACAGCACAACTTGCCGAACAAAAGGAAAAAACAGAAGAATTATTATTGAATATTTTACCTCATGAAACTGCAGAAGAGTTGAAATTAAAAGGTTTTGCAACCACACGTTTCTATAATATGGCTTCAGTAATGTTTACGGATTTCAAAGATTTCACAAAAATTTCGGAGACCATGAAACCAACTGAACTTATTGGTGAACTCGACAGTTGTTTCAGAAAGTTTGATGACATTATTGAAAAATACGGTTTGGAAAAAATCAAAACCATTGGTGATTCATACATGTGCGCAGGTGGCATTCCTAAAGCAGATGATTTTAATCCAATACGTATAACGCTTGCGGCATTGGAGATTTGTGAGTTTATGGACGAAAGGAGAAAGGAGGAAAATGTACTTGCTCCGTTTGAAATCCGAATCGGTATTCACACCGGACCAATCACAGCGGGAGTAGTAGGTAAAAAGAAATTTGCTTACGATATCTGGAGTGATACCGTGAATACAGCCAGCCGCATGGAATCAAGCGGCAAAGTTGGCAAAGTGAATGTTTCAGGAACAACACATGAGTTTATTAAAACGTATTTTGATTGCGAACATCGTGGCAAAGTAGAGGCAAAAAACAAAGGAGAAATTGACATGTACTTTGTAACAGGTATAAAAGATAGATATTCTGAAAAGGGCAAAGGAAAAATTCCGAACGAATTATTTCTTGAACTCCTTGTTTCAGAAGAATCGCTTCAAAAAATCTGACCATTGAGGTACCTCACCGCTGATTATATTTTTCCGATTTCGCAACCGCCAATTAAAAATGGCATTGTTGTAGTTGATGATGAGGGAAGAATAATTGGAGTCCATTGTCCACAGACAATAGGCCATAGTATTGAAGAATTTAAAGGAATCCTTTGCCCCGGTTTTGTGAACACTCATTGCCATCTCGAACTGTCGCATATGAAAGGTGTAATTCCTGAAAAGACAAGATTGGCAGGCTTTATTAAAAATTTTATCTCAGCAAGAAAACAATTTTCACCTCAACAAATTGAAAATGGAATCGCAGCAGGTGAAAAAGAAATACTGGAAAACGGAATTGTTGCAGTAGGCGATATCTGCAATGTTACAGATACATTCATGCAGAAAGCAAAGAAGAATTTAAAGTATTACAATTTTATTGAAGGCTTTGATTTTTTTCCTGAGAATACAGAAACTGAATTAAAAAGAGTGAACAATGTTATTGAAGAGTTAATGCAAATTGATGCACGCGCTAATTACTCGTCTGTTCCTCATGCACCGTATTCGGTTTCGGAAAAGTATTTTCAGACGTTTTCTAAAACATTACCTGACAAAATTATTACCATTCACAATCAGGAAAGTGCTGAAGAAAATCTGATGTTTCGAGAGAAGAAAGGGAAAATCATTGAATTTTTCACTTCGCTGGGAATGAACTTTTCAAATTGGAAAGCAAGCGGAAAAAATTCGTTGGAGAGTTATTTAACTTTTTTACCAAAGGCTAATAATCTGCTTCTGGTTCACAATATATTTACTAATTCAGATGATATAAAATTTGCAGAAGCTTACAGCAAAAACATTTATTGGGCAACCTGCCCGAATGCAAATCTTTACATCGAAAATAAGCTACCGGATTATAACTTATTTATTGCTGCAGGTGCAAAAATGACTATCGGAACCGACAGTCTTGCTTCCAACTATTCACTTTCAATTCTGGATGAACTGAAAACTATTTCATCATATTTCCCTGAACTGAAATTAGAAATGCTTTTGCAATGGGCAACATTGAATGGTGCTAAAGCATTAGGCTTTCAGAATGAACTTGGTTCGTTTGAAGTTGGTAAAAATCCCGGAGTTCTTTTGATAGAGAATGTGGATTTACAGAAAATTCATTTAAAAGAAAATTCGCGCGTAAAGAGGTTAGTGTAGAAACACGATATTCGTGTTTCTAAGTATTACCAATCTTCCTTTGCAGGCAGCCCTTTATCTTCCATGCCGGTAATCATGGCATCAATGGTTTTCTTTATTTCCTTATCAACACTAGTCAGCCATTGTGCATGTTTTTCGGCATCGGCAGGTGCAGAGTTTTTGCCTTGGGGCAGTTCATGATTCCATTGTTCAACTCCTTGATAAGAAGTTGCCATCTCATTTATTTTGGTGATAGTATATTTGTAACGCCCGTCTTTAAATAGCAAGAACAAACTGTATTGAATGGTAGCAACTTTTGTTTCTACTCCTTTTTTATCTGTCGCCATAAGAGGAATCCTGATAAACCCTTCTATCTCATTTTTTAATGAATCATCGGTTCTTATTTTTTCTGTTGGATTTTTAAAATAAGAGAAGAACCATTTTTTTCCGCGTTTATATAATTCAGGAGCAGTAGTTCCCTGTATATTCATTACAGCAGTGTAGGTAATATACTCGTTTTTATCATCCATAGGTAGTTTTGGAAAAACTACAGGTTGTGATTTTTGTGCGAATAGTGTTGTTGCTGTGAAGATTGAAATGAAAAGAAAAAGAAGTTTTTTGTTCATGATTGTAAATTAAATTTTGTGAGCAGCAAAAATAGAAATTAGATTGCTTCGCTGCATTTGCAACGCGATGAAATCAAAAATAAAGCCAGAGAAATTAGTTAGAGCCGTTTTCAGTTGTCTCTTCTGTACACTCATCAACAATTACAGGCTCAAGATCCTGACCTAAAACACCAAGACCGATGCTTTTGTAATAATTGTTAAACATGTTAACAGCAATATCATTGCGGGTGGTAGAGCTTTCAACCCCCAGAACAATGGAAATAACGCGGTGGTCGCACCGTTTTGAAGTGGCAACAATACAGGTTTTTGCATTCTTGGTGTATCCTGTTTTCAATCCGTCAATTTCGTTTTTGTAATATTTTACCAACTTGTTACGGTTCTCATATTCCAGTTGATTGTATCCGTTGTGAATAGTTTCTTTTTCACGACTCGATATTTCAATGTATTCAGGATGCTTTAGAGCTTCGCGGGCAAGTATCAGCAAATCCTCGGCTGTTGAATAATTGTCTTTATTACCTTTCTGTATTCCCGGCAACCCATTTGAATTCCAGAAGTGAGTATTCTTCATGCCGAGTTCCTGCGCTTTTTCGTTCATACGCTGAACAAAATAATCTTCGGTTCCGCAGCCCCATTGTGCAAGCAGAAAAGCAGCATCATTGCCCGAGCGTATCATGGCGGCTTCAAAAAGATCTTCAACGGTTACAATAGTTCCTTCTTTCAAAAAAACCCGTGAGTCCATAACCAGACTTGCTTCTTTTGTAACAGTAACAGGAGTTTTCCAGTCAATAACACCCGCCTTTATGTCCTCAATGGTAAGCAATGCCACCATCATTTTTGTAAGCGAAGCAATAGGAACCTGTGTTTTCATCTGCTTTTGCCAAACAATGGTGTTGGTATTTACATCATAAATCAGTCCGGCACGCATATATTTTTCGCTGTAACCAAGTGTTGAATCAATTGCGATTGAAAACTCATTACTTTTTTTGGTGCGCAGAACTCCGGTTGTGTCGTTAGACAGAATACCGTTGTCGTAGCCCATACCAGGCATTCTTCCGGGAAGCAGAAGAATAAGTAAAACAACAATTATAGGAGCTATGAAGTTGCGCATGGCTTTTAATAGACTAACGTTGTTTTTCTTTAAATATTGCATTTGAAGGATGCAAGTATAAAACAACGTACCTTAAAACGCAATTAAACTTAAAAGGTTCTTTTAACAGAAGAATGTTTAAAACACTTTAGATTTGGCTGAATTGACAAGGGTTTCCGCTATAAGAAAGTCGGAAGGGGTAGTGATTTTAATGTTTTCAGCGTTTCCTTCTACTAAATGCACTGTAAATCCTGATGATTCTACTACGCTGGCATCATCAGTAAAGAATGCTTGATACTCAGTCTGATAGGCAGAAATCAACACATCGGAACGGAAACATTGGGGTGTTTGCACCAAAACATGCTTGTTTCGGTCTAAAGAGCGGCTTTCATGCCCGTTGTAGAACCGTATTGAGTCGTTTAGCGGAACAAAGGGAACGGCAGCACCAAACTTTTCGGCAGCCTCGTAGCTGCGTGAGATAGTTTCGGTTGAAACCAGCGGCCGAGCAGCATCATGCACGCCTACAATTCCTTTTTCGGTTATTATTTGTAGTCCGTTTTGAACTGAATGAAAGCGGGTTTCGCCTCCTGTAACTAATTTGTGCGGAATACTAAAGTTGTATTCGGTGCACAGTTTTTCCCATTCCGAAAAAAAATCGGCTGTTAAGGCAATAATAATTTCAGTTGTGCTATCAAAATTGTAAAAAGCCTCTAAAGAATAAAACAGAACAGGCTTTCCGGCAAGCGGTAAAAACTGTTTGGGTGTAGATGAGTGCATCCGCGTTCCCGAACCACCTGCTACTATAATTGCGTATCGTTTCATGT
>CAMAVO010000079.1 GCA_945861685.1 Chitinophaga pinensis
GCTTAAATGTTTCTGTGAATTTTTGTTGTCTTTGCTTCATTTGTCCTGGTTTTGTGTAAACCTATTTTAGGACAAGTCAGTGCCATGTAAATCCCTGATGGGTAAAATCAAGAGGGTCGTAACAATGAAAAGTATAAATCAGGTTAGTGTCCGCCAGGGGCAGATAATTATTTAAAGCCATTCCCCAGCTGCCTAAATTAGGTGAAACAACTATGCTGTGTGCAGTGGTATATTTCCGGATAGAATCAATTGCAGTATTAAACAACAGGTTCAATGAATCCAAATCGTTAAAAGCAATGGGAGGTTCATTCATCAATTCAAAAAAGCAGCGCTCAGGGTCAAGGTACTGATACTTTTTTGCTACAACACCCCAAAGGTGAGCAAAACGGTCTTTATGATTTCTCCAGTTCTCATTCGTTAATTCCCATCCGTGATGATTGTCAATAATCAATTTCAGGTTCAACTCATCCGTCCATTTTATCATTGAATCAATACGCTGAAATAATACATGATTAGTGTCAACATAATAAGGAGCAACCGTATCACTGATAAATGAAAATCCAATGGGCAGACGTATGGATTTTATACCGGCAACTTTCATGGCTTCTACATCGCCTTTGTTATAGCCGTCTGCGCTGGGCCAACTTGGATTCCAGTATTCTTCAAGCCAATTATTAATATTCATTCCGCGTTCAAAAGCAGCGCAGCGTTGGTGCGCAACTGTTTGCGCAATCAGGTTGTTAAAACTTAACAGTAAAATAATACCGAGTAGTGGTTTCTTCATATTTTCTATTTGCTATTAACTATTTGCTATAAGCTGCAATCCTGTCCCTTACATTCTTCCTGATGTCATACCAGAACAAGTTGTAATCAATAATATGCATGTTGTTCAGCAAGCGTAGCAAAGGAACTTTTGTTTTTACCCACAGAATAGTTCCTCCACGCTTGTTATCATGTATCTCGGCACTGGTGCGGTTTAAAAATTTCTTGCCGAATTTTATTCCCACCGATCCTAAACTTTTCTCTTTCCCCACCATGGCTTTGTCCGTTGTCCATGTAAGTGGGTTAACACTTTGAGCCAGCATGCTGAATACTCCGGTAGGTTCATAGCCTTTTTTAAAACTCATCCACGAAATAAAACAGCCGGTTTCTGTGGGCGAATTGCATATTTTCAAATCGGTGTACATGCTTTCGGTTATGGTATAACCGATTGCATAAGCTGCCACTAATTGTTTACTCAGTTCCTTGCCGTCAAAGTAATCTTTCAGCAACCTGCGCGAGTGGCAAGTGCCTTGACTGTGCGAAGCAATGATAATAGGGCGACCGTTGTTATAATGTTTCAGGTAATACTCAAAAGATGCTTTCACATCTTCATAGGCAAGGTCAAGGGCTTTTTCACCGTCAGCGGTTTCGTTGTAAAACACATCAACAATGGCCTGACGGTAGCGCGGTGCATACACGCGGCAACTTTCATTAAAAGCTGTTGCCTGATAATGCACCGGCTTATTATCTACTTTCTTGTTTAGCTTTTTATCTGCTACATCTGCATTCCATTTTTTGCCTTTGCCATACATCGTTGGGTGTATGTAAAACACATCCACCGTTTTCAGCGAATCGCTTATCCATATTTGCCCCTTGGGAATTTCATCAGCCGCATCGGTGCGGAAAGGCAATGCCGACCAGTTCTGTTCCAGCGAATAATAGGGAGCAGGATAATGTGTTTCGGTATCAAATGGATTTAAGCCTTGAGAAAGTGCAATTGCAGGAATGCAAAACGCAAAAAGAAATAGACGAAGTTTCACTATTGAAAAAATTTATGCGCGCGAAGGTAATGAAAGCAAGCGCACAACGGTCTTGTCCGATTCAAATGTCACATCATTTTCATCCAAAGCAAAAAGCGAAACCCATTTAAATGTTATGTTATCTGTTTGTTTACCGATTACGATTTGTTCGGTTGCAGCGCAACTAACCCGATAATAAATTCCTATAAACTGATGTTCGGGATTAATAAGTGACTGTATAAAAAAGTGAGTGGTATATAAATGAGACACTACTTCAACCTGCTGTCCTGTTTCTTCACGAAACTCACGCACCAAACAGTCTGCAGGGCCTTCACCCAACTCCAGACCACCACCCGGAAATTTGGTAAGATGCCTGCCATTGACCACTTCATCGGCTAAAAGCACCTCGGTTTTATCATTAATAAGAATACCGTAAACGCGGATGGTAAATTTGGTGGGCTGCATAGAGAAGGGTAAATATAAGAACAAGAAAACAACTTTCTGTATGCTAACAGCTATTGGGGTGGATCATTTTGAAAGCCTTTATAGAAAGGCAACACCTGCTTCACCCTCACATTTCTGTATTAAACACCCCTAAAATGGCCTTTTCAAGCCAAAAAATCGTTTCTATTCACCTTGGCGTGTCAGGAAATAGAGAAACACGCAACTTGATTCCCAAAACCTCAACAAGTTGTATAGAAACGACCGTTTCTATACAATTCTACGCGCCCGGGTGGAAAGAAACAACCCACACCTATTCACCCCTTCACGTGGCTTTATATACACTTACCCTATTTCGATGCGTATCCATACGCCAAGGTGAACGGAACAGACCGTTTCTATGCAAAGCCACGCGACAGGGTGAATAGAAACACCTGTTTCTATTCACCTCCTCAGCCACCATGATATCAAAACGGTGTTTTAAAACAAATAACACTTCACAACACATTAAATATCAACAACTAAACACTATAATTTAATGTCTTGAATTCGTTTATTGTTACTTCGAGTATAGCCAAGAAGTCATAATTAAACTTCTCGACTGCGCTCGAAGTGACAGAACGCAATAATAAAATCAAAACTTCTCCGTTAATAGTGAAAACCTATCTTTGCAAACCCATGAACAAAACCCGCATTTTATTTCTTTTTGTTTCTATTGCTGCATTGCTCTTCGCCTGCCGCAAAGACATGCTTACAACCGACCCTTCAGACAAATTAACCTTCTCAGCCGATACAGTAATTTTTGATACTGTTTTTACAACCATTGGTTCAACTACAAAACGTTTATTGATTTATAACCCCAGCGATAAGCTCATCGTTATTTCTTCCATTATGCTTGCCGGTGGTTCGGCATCAAAATTCAGATTGAATGTAGATGGCATTCCGGGCATTTCACACAACGATATTGAAATACAGGGCAAGGACAGCATGTTCCTTTTTGTGGAAGTTACCCTTGATGCCAGCGGACAAAATAATCCGCTGATTGTTTCCGATTCTATTCTGTTTATGACCAACGGAAACCTGCAGGATGTGGATTTGGTGGCTTGGGGACAGGATGCCTATTTTTATTATCCTACTAATTATAGTCAGAGTCTCGGAGGATATTCCATTGTTGATTGCGATGATGTGTGGACAAACGAAAAACCTTATGTGGTTTATGGTTTACTGGTTGTTGACTCGGCCTGTTCCTTAGATATTATGGAAGGTGTAAAAGTTTATTTCCATAAAAACTCAGGCATGCTGGTTTACCGTGACGGAACGCTGCGCATAAACGGACAACCCGGAAACCCGGTGATGATGGAGGGAGACAGACTTGAACCTTTTTATCAAAATGTTCCCGGTCAGTGGGATCGCATCTGGTTTTACAACGGAAGTAAAAACAACACGATTAATCACGCCATCATTAAAAACGGAACAATAGGTGTTCATGCCGATACAGTTGCCAATTCTAACCCAACTGTGACTATCAATAACACACAGATTTTTCAGATGTCGGGAGCATGCCTTCTTGCACAAGGTGCACATATTACAGCAGAAAACTCTGTCTTTGGAAACGGAGGACAGTTCTGTGCAGCGCTTGTTTTAGGAGGAAATTATGATTTCCGCCATTGCACCTTCGGCAGTTATTACCAATACGGAAATCGCCAGACACCGGCACTTTTACTCAATAATTATTACGAAGATGTTGATGGCAATATTCAACTCCGTGATTTAACCAACGCCTATTTCGGAAACTGCATCATCATGGGTAACCTTGAAAATGAGATAGGTTTTGATAGTGATAACGGAGCGATGTTTAAATACAAATTTGATTACAGCGTTTTGAGAATTGACCCGGAAGTTAATACTTCAGATATCAACTTTTTCAACCAAATAATTAAAACCGACAAAGACACATTCTTTGTTGACCAGGTTAATAACGACTTTCACCTTGATGCATCTTCGCCCGCTATTGATGCAGGAAGTTTCAATGTTATACTAGATGCTGCTACTCCATCTAATCTTTATAATGATTTAGATGGCAAGGGAAGAAAACTAAATCCTGATATGGGAGCTTACGAAAGTCAGGAATAAAAAATGGGTAAGTCCCGATATCGCACCGCTACAACCGCCTACCCTTGCTACCTTCCGGTCCTGGGGGAGTTCAGCAGGAGCTGGTCGTATAGAACTTACCCGCTGCAAAGATACATTTGAAATCCGAAACAGGAAATTTGAAAGAGAAAAAATCTTTCAGACAAAAATCTATCTTTGCCGCAACCTAAAACCCAACAACTATGGAAGAGAAACCAACTCCCTACAAAACCGCGATGAATTTTGGAGCACTGCTTGGATTGGTGCTGATTGCCTACTCTGCTTTATTATATGCGTTTGACCAAACTACCAATCAGGCTTTAAGCTGGCTCAGTTATGTTTTTCTTGCCGGTGGAATTATTTTGGGCACAAAAACTTACCGTGATAAAAGTCTTGGAGGTTACATCACTTACAACCAGGCTTTGTGGACAGGCACGTTGATAGTATTTTTCGCAAGTTTCCTTTCAGCTTTTTATACTTATATTTTCACAAAATTCATTGACCCGGGAATGATTACCAAAATTCTGGAAGAAACCAAAATGAAGATGCTGGAAGAACAGAACATGGGCGAAGAAGAAGTAGAAATGGCCATGAAATATACCCGCATGTTTGTAACACCTGAAATAATGACCATTACAGTAGTATTTGCTACTACAATAATGGGCTTTATTATTTCGCTGATTACTTCTGCAATTCTGAAAAAAGAGAATCCAAATCAGTCGTTTGAGAACGTAATTGATAACACATAAAGCCTCACCCTGCCCTCTCCAAAGGAGAGGGTAAAACCATGGATATATCAATCGTAATACCGCTTTACAACGAAGAAGAATCACTGACCGAGCTTTCGGCATGGATTGTTGCTGCGCTTAAAAGCAGCAATTATACTTACGAAGTTATTTTCGTTGATGACGGCAGCACCGATGATTCGTGGAAAAAAGTGATGGAAATTTCGGCAAACGATTCACGTTTTAAAGGCGTGAAGTTTCGAAGAAACTATGGTAAATCTGCCGGACTGAATGTTGGTTTTGCAGAAGCACAAGGTGATGTGGTAATCACCATGGATGCCGATTTGCAGGACAGTCCTGAGGAAATTCCTGCACTGTATAAAATGATAACGGAAGAAGGTTATGACCTTATTTCTGGCTGGAAAAAGAAACGTTACGATCCGATTACCAAAACCATTCCAACCAAGTTATTCAACTGGGCAACACGCAGAATGTCGGGAATAGAATTGCACGATTTCAACTGCGGATTAAAAGCCTATCGCAAAGACCTGATTAAAACCATTGATGTGTATGGAGAGATGCACCGCTATATTCCCGTAATCTCAAAATGGGCAGGCTTCCGCAAAATTGGTGAAAAAGAAGTACAGCACCAGAAACGCAAATACGGAACCACTAAATTCGGTTTGGAGCGCTTCATCAATGGCTTCCTTGATTTATTAGTCATCACGTTTGTTTCGCGTTTTGGCAAAAAGCCAATGCACCTTTTTGGAACATTGGGAACTCTGAGTTTTTTAGGTGGTTTTATGATTGCCGTTTACCTTGCTGTTGCTAAGTTTGCTTTCCACGAATATAAAATGACCGAGCGTCCCCTCTTTTATTTCGGACTGCTGGCAATGGTTATCGGCACACAACTATTCCTCACTGGATTTCTTGCCGAAATGGTTTCGCGCTCTGCCGCTGATAAAAACCATTACTTAGTAGAGAGAAAGACAGGGTTAGTGGTTTAACCGCAAAGACGCTAAGGTCGCAAAGATGAAAATCCAAAGTCAATGCACTTCTGATATTTTAATGATTCGTCCTGCTTCATTTGGTTACAACAAAGAAACAGCTGTGAATAATGTTTACCAGCAAAAGCCTGTCAATACTGAACTTGAATACATTCAAAAGCAAGCATTAATTGAATTTGATGCCTTTGCAGGAAAACTAAGTGACGCAGGAGTAAATGTTATTGTGGTATCCGACACTCCCGAACCACAAAAACCGGATGCTCTATTCCCCAACAACTGGATTTCGTTTCATGAGGACGGGACGGTTGTGCTTTATCCCATGTACGCCAAAAGCCGGAGAACAGAGCGAAGGAACGAGATTTTAGAATTACTTGAAAAGCAACACGGGCTTAGAACAACCAACGTAATTGATTTAACGTACTTTGAAAATGAAGGTAAATTCCTGGAAGGCACAGGCAGTTTGGTTTTAGATAGAGTAAATAAAATTGCTTATGCCGCTGCTTCAGAAAGAACATCACCTGAACTTGTTGAAGAATTTAGCAGTCAATTAAACTACAAGCCGGTTATATTTAATGCAGTTGCAAACGGAGCTCCTGTTTACCATACTAATGTTCTTTTATCTGTTTGCGACAAGTTTGTGGTTATCTGCCTTGATTACATTTCATCTGAAACTGAAAAGGAAGCACTGCTAAAAACAGTTGAACTAACTCAAAAGAAGGTTCTAAGTATCTCTGCCGAACAGGCTTCCTGTTTTGCCGGCAATATGCTGGAATTGAAATCAGAGAAAGAGGAAAGCCTGCTTGTAATGTCCACCAATGCTTATAATTCTCTGGATACAGAGCAACTATCTTTCCTGAACAAACACTACAAAATCATCCATTCTCCCCTCGATACAATTGAAAAATACGGAGGCGGAAGTGCAAGGTGTATGATTGCAGAAATATTCCTGCCCTGGAATTAAAACTGAAATCCAAATCACTTACATTTGCAAAAAAATAGCAAACCGCATAACGCGGATTTATCATTTAACTATTATTCTATATGAAACAGGTTTCTAAAATGGAAAACACCTACTCCGACCTCATTAATCAAACATTTGAGTTTCCGCAGGAAGGATTCAAAGTGGAGGATAATGATCTTTACTTCCACGATATTAACCTGATGGATATTATCGAGCAGTATGGAACTCCTTTAAAAATAACCTATCTGCCTAAAATCAGCTCACAGATACAGAAAGCGAAAAGACTGTTTAATGTGGCAATGGCTAAGGTGGATTACAAAGGCAAATACACCTATTGCTATTGCACCAAAAGTTCACACTTCTCTTTTATTCTTGAAGAAGTGCTGAAAAACGATGTGCATTTGGAGACTTCTTCAGCTTTTGATATTCCTATTATTAAAAGCCTATACAAAAGCGGCAAGATCAGTAAAGACGCTTACATTGTTTGCAACGGCTACAAACGCCCGGCTTACACCGAATATATTTCAGACCTGGTGAATTCTGGTTTTACCAATGTTATTCCAGTTCTGGATAACATGAACGAACTGGAATACTATAAAAAGAGTTTTAAAAAGAAATGCCAGATTGGCATCCGCATTGCATCGGAAGAAGAGCCAACGTTTGAGTTTTATACTTCCCGCCTTGGTATCCGTTACCGCGACATTGTTCAGTATTACAAAGATCACATTGAGAGCAATCCAAAGTTTGAACTCAAAATGTTACACTTTTTCATCAACTCAGGAATAAAGGACAATGCCTATTACTGGAGTGAATTGAATAAATGCCTGAGTGTATATTGTGAATTGAAAAAGATATGCCCTGAGTTAAATTCGCTGAACATTGGTGGCGGTTTTCCTATTCGTACTTCACTGAATTTTCATTACGATTATGAATACATGACCGAAGAAATTGTATCTAAAATCAAAAGCTATTGCGAAGAAAACGATGTTGCCGAGCCAAACATATTTACCGAGTTCGGTTCATTTACAGTGAGCGAAAGTGGTGCTACACTCTACTCTATCATTGACCAGAAACTGCAAAATGATAATGAGTTGTGGTACATGATTGACAGCTCATTTATAACTACACTTCCAGACATCTGGGGAATAAGTCACCGCTTCTTAATGCTCTCACTTAATAAATGGGACAAGGAATATCAGCGCGTAAACCTTGGAGGCTTAACATGCGACAGTCTGGATTATTACAATTCTGAAGCACACGTAAATCAAGTGTTCCTGCCAAAAACAGACAAGCAGGAACCGCTTTACATCGGTTTTTTTCATACAGGTGCTTATCAGGAATCGCTTGCAGGTTATGGCGGAACACAACACTGTCTTATTCCTGCACCAAAGCACGTAATCATCAACCGCGATGAAGATGGAGAAATAACCACCAAGCTTTTTGCTAAAGAACAGAGCTATAAATCGATGTTAAAGATTTTGGGGTATTAGTTTTAATTTTTTCTACTTTTAAACGCTGAAAAAATCAGTCCGTAGTCCACAGTCCATAGTTAATGGTCTATGGACTGTGGACTATTGACTAACAAGAATGGCTGTTGCGGAATTAAAAAATGAGAACAAGGAAGTGGTGAAAAAGATTTTCACTGACTATCTTGAAAAACAAGGACACCGGAAAACTCCCGAGCGCTTTGCCATACTCAGTGAAATTTATTCGCAGAACGAACACTTTGATATTGAATCGCTTTACCTGAAGATGAAACAAAAGAATTACAGGGTAAGCCGCGCAACATTATACAACACCATTGAACTTCTGCTCGACTGCAAATTAGTAACCAAACACCAGTTCGGTAAAAACCTTGCACGCTTTGAAAAATCATACAAATACCGTCAGCACGACCATTTAATCTGTGAAGATTGCGGTAAAGTATTTGAATTCTGTGACCCTAGAATTCAACAGATACAAAACATGGCAGGCGAAGTACTTAATTTCAACATCAGCCATCACTCGCTTAACTTTTACGGAAGCTGCAAATTGCTTGCAACAAAAGGCAAATGCGAACGAAACCAAAATTAATCCAAGCTTAACTTATAATCAAAATCACTATGAGTTTTACCCACACTATTTCAGAAAAAGCAAACTATACACTAATTTCAATTGGCGGACGACTGATTGAAAAAAGCGAAGCAGAAGGACTTATCACCGAAGTGGAAAACCTGATAGCCGGAGGAAAAAATAAATTCCTGATTGATGGAAAAACGCTGGAATACATGAACAGCTCAGGGCTTGGTGTATTATTACACATACTAACAAAAGCACGCAATTCAGGCGGTGAAGCGGTGTTGTGCGAACTTTCAAAAAAAGTAAAACAACTCTTTATCATTACCAAACTTACTTCCGTTTATTCGGTGGTGGACAGCTTAAGTGAAGCAGAACAGAAATTTAAATAAACTATTTATAAACCGGTACTTGTTTTTGGTTTTCCAATGACAATAAACCAATGACTATTGACCAAAATCAAATGAAAGCAGACGTATTATTAGGTCTTCAATGGGGAGACGAAGGGAAAGGAAAAATTGTTGACGTGCTTACACCACATTACGATGTGATTGCCCGTTTTCAGGGCGGCCCGAATGCAGGACACACGCTCAAGTTCAACGAAACAAAGCATGTGCTGCACACCATCCCCAGTGGCATTTTCAGGGAAAACTGCATCAACATTATCGGTAACGGTGTGGTGATTGACCCTGTGGTTTTTAAGAAAGAGATTGACGCGCTGGAGAAGTTCGGTTTCGACATCCGTAAACGTCTTTTTATTTCGCGCAAAGCTCATCTGATTCTTCCTACACATAAGTTTCTGGATGCCGCTTCTGAAAGCTCAAAAGGCAAAGAAAAAATTGGTTCTACTTTGAAAGGAATTGGTCCTGCTTATATGGACAAAACAGGTCGCAACGGTTTGCGTATGGGTGATATTGAAAGTCCTAAATTCAAAGAGAAATACACTTTTCTGAAAGATAAACACGCGCAGATCTTGAGTTTTTATGACTACGCCTATAATCTTGCAGAAGTAGAACCTGCATGGTTTGAAGGAATTGAATTACTGAAAAGTTTCACTCAAATCGATAGTGAAATTGTGATAAACCAATACCTGAACGAAGGCAAAAAAATATTGGCAGAAGGCGCACAGGGTTCATTGTTAGATATTGACTTTGGCTCCTACCCTTTTGTAACTTCATCTAATACCATTTGTGCGGGAGCCTGCACAGGTCTTGGCATTGCACCTAACCGCACAGGCGAAGTAATCGGTATTTTCAAAGCTTATTGCACACGTGTTGGCAGCGGGCCTTTTCCAACGGAACTGGAAAACGAAATTGGAGAAGAACTGCGCAAAGTAGGAATGGAATACGGTTCAACAACAGGACGCCCGAGACGTTGCGGCTGGTTGGATTTACCTGCACTGAAATACGCTATCATGCTCAATGGTGCCACTCAGTTAATCATGATGAAAGCGGATGTAATGGATAGCTTTTCTACTATAAAAGTATGCACAAGCTACAACTACAAAGGCGAAAACATTAGCTATCTTCCTTATGATTTTTCACCTGAATTGCTACAACCGATTTATACTGAAATGCCGGGCTGGAATAAGCGATTAGATGACATCACTTCTATCAATGATATTCCTGCAGCGCTTTTAGCTTATGTTGAATTTATTGAAAAGGAAACTGGTGTTCCTGTAAAAATAATTTCGGTTGGGCCTGACAGAGGGCAAACACTGTACAGAAACAACACCGAGAAGGTAGCAGTCTGAAATCATCACCGCTAAGACGCAAAGGCGCTAAGAAGTAACAATGAACTATAAAAAAAACCGTATTGCTAAAACTTTGCGCCTTTGCGCCTCTGCGGTAAAAAACAGTGTTCTGCTCCTTCTCTTTGGGCCTCTTATTATCTCGTGCAAAAAAGAAAACATGGGCGATTGCTTTAAAAGCACAGGCGATATAGCCATAGAATACCGAACGCTTGCCGCTTTCGACACCATTCAATCGCACGACAACATCAACGTATTTCTTACCACCGACACTTTTTTTGAAGTAAAGGTTGAAGCCGGTGAGAACCTGATTCCATTGATAACAACAGAAGTTAAAGATAACAAGCTAATTATAAAAAATGACAACACCTGTAACTGGGTGCGCAGCTTTACAACTCCTGTGAATGTGCATATAACAATGCCTTCACCGGGCGGAATTATTAATGAAGCAACAGCCAACATTAAAAGCATTAATGCTATAAAAGACCGCACGCTGCTTTTAAAAATGACCAGTTCGGGTGACGTTGATTTGCAATTAGACATTCCTCACCTGCTTGGAAATCTTTCAGCATGTGAAGGCAATCTTTACCTTTCTGGAAACTGTACTCTTTTTGAAGTATTTTTTTTAGGAACAACTATTATTAAAGCAGAAAATCTATCAGTGGGAAAAGCATATATAAAAACAACAGGAACAGGAGATTTTCATCTGAATGTGTCTGAAGAAATAGGTGCCGACATTGGTTGGATTGGAAATGTATATTACAAAGGAAGTGCTGTTGAAGCCTATGCCAACTATACTTCCAGCGGACGAATAATTAAAAATTGAAATCATGTTTGAAAGTTTAAGTGAAAAAATTGACAGAGCCTTTAAGATTTTAAAAGGTCAGGGAAGTATTACAGAAATCAACGTTGCCGAAACGCTGAAAGAAGTTCGTAAAGCATTGTTAGATGCTGACGTTAACTTTAAAATAGCCAAAACTTTTACCGACACGGTAAAAGAAAAAGCCTTAGGACAAAACGTACTTACCGCAGTTTCGCCCTCGCAACTGATGGTAAAAATCACCCACGATGAGTTGGTGAAACTGATGGGAGGAAGTCGCACCGATATTAACATTGAGGGTAGTCCTGCTGTTATATTGGTTGCGGGTTTGCAGGGTTCGGGTAAAACAACTTTTACCGGAAAACTGGCGCTGCACCTCAAGAGCAAAAGACAAAAACATGTGTTGCTTACGGCCTGTGACATTTACCGTCCTGCCGCTATTGACCAATTGAAAGTGTTGGGTGAACAAGTTGGTGTTGAAGTATACAGCGAACCTGAAAATAAAAATGCAGTACAGATTGCATTGAACGCAATAAAATTCGCGAAAGAAAATCACAAGAACGTTGTTATCATCGACACCGCAGGCCGCCTGGCTGTTGATGAAGAAATGATGAAGGAGATTGAAGCGGTGAAGAAAGCTGTTAATCCTTCAGAGACTTTGTTTGTGGTAGATTCTATGACTGGA
>CAMAVO010000080.1 GCA_945861685.1 Chitinophaga pinensis
ACAAACCCAAACGCCTGTTAGACATTGGCGGAAACACAGGAAAATTTGCCATTCAATGCGTGCAGTTCGACCCCGATGTGCATGTAACCATTATGGATTTACCGGGACAATTAGGAATGGCAAAAGCCAATATTGAAAAGTTAGGATTGTCTGACCGCATTTCGTTTCACGAAACCAATGTGCTGGACGATACGAAGAAATTCCCCAAAGACTATGATGCCATTTGGATGAGCCAGTTTCTGGATTGTTTCTCAGATGCAGAAATCATATCCATCCTGAAACGTTGCGATGAAGCCATAGAAGTGAATTCACATGTTTATATTCTTGAACCGTTTTGGGACAGGCAACGTTTTAAAGCATCAGCATTTTCACTGCAAATGACTTCCATTTATTTCACCGCAATGGCAAATGGCAACAGCCAGATGTATTACTCAGAAACGTTCCTGAAACTGATTGAAAAAGCCGGACTGAAAGTGGAAGAAGAAACCAATCAGGTTGGGGTTTGCCACACGCTGGTGAAGTGTGCGAAAAAATAAAATTTCATTGTTTGGGTTCCGGTGCTTATCTTTGCGCCAGTTCTTTAACATACTTATCAAGAAAGACTGAGGGAAAGGCCCTTTGACGTCTTGGCAACCCATCCACCTTAGGCGGATAAAGGTGCCAACTCCTTCCGCGAAAGTGGAACAGATAAGCAGAATTAGGTTTTTAAAATATCCAACCCTTCTGCTTAACAGAGGGGTTTTTTGTTTTGTGGAATTAATGGAACGCGGAATTAATGAACTATATGGCAGACATAAATAAAGAATTAGAAAAACGAATTTTGGTGTTGGATGGTGCAATGGGCACCATGATTCAGCGTTATAATCTTTCGGAAGAAGATTTCCGTGGTGAGCGATTTAAAGATCATTCACATTTATTGAAAGGTAATAATGATTTGCTTTCCATCACTCGTCCTGATATTATCAAGGCTATTCATGCTGAATATTTTGAAGCCGGTGCTGACATTGCCGAGACAAATACATTTTCAGGTACGTGGATTGCGCAGGCTGATTACAAATTAGAATCTGCTGTTTACGACATCAATTTCCAGAGCGCAAAAATTGCCCGCGAAGTTGCCGATGAATTCACTCTGAAAAATCCGGAGAAACCTCGTTTTGTTGCAGGTGCAATGGGACCAACCAACCGCACTGCCTCCATGTCGCCCAATGTAAATGACCCCGGTTTTCGAGCCATTACGTTTGATGAATTAGTAGATGCTTATACCGAACAGGTAAAAGGATTGATTGACGGTGGCGTTGATATGCTGTTAATTGAAACCGTATTTGATACGCTCAATTGTAAAGCTGCACTTTATGCGGTTGACCAATATTTTGAAACTATCGGTAAAAAATTGCCGGTGATGGTTTCGGGAACAATTACTGATGGTAGTGGTAGAACGTTATCAGGACAAACGGTTGAAGCTTTTCTGAATTCTGTTTCGCATATTCCTTTGCTGAGTATTGGTTTCAATTGCGCATTGGGTGCAAAACAATTACGTCCACATATTCAAACCTTGGCAAAGAATGCAACCTACAGAGTAAGTGCATATCCTAACGCAGGATTGCCCAATGCTTTTGGTGAATATGATGAAACACCTGAAGAAACAGCAGCACAGATTGAAGACTGGCTGAAAAATAATTTTGTAAATATTGTAGGTGGTTGTTGTGGTACAACACCTGACCATATCCGTGCAATTGCAAAAGTTGCTGCAAAATATCCGCCACGCCAAAAACCGCATATTGAGCCGCTCCCGCGCTATAGCGGATTAGAGCCGCTCACCATTTTCAAAGAAAGCAATTTTGTGAATGTGGGTGAACGAACCAATGTAACCGGCTCACGCAAATTTGCAAAACTGATTATTGATGGCAAATACGAGGATGCATTGGTTGTTGCCCGCAGTCAGGTAGAAGGCGGTGCGCAGATGATTGATGTGAACATGGATGAAGGTATGCTGGACAGCGAAAAAGCAATGACCACATTTTTAAATCTCATTGCTTCTGAACCAGATATTGCCAAGCTGCCCATTATGATTGACAGCAGTAAATGGAGTGTTATTGAAGCTGGATTGAAATGTGTGCAGGGAAAATCAGTGGTGAATTCTATTTCACTGAAAGAAGGTGAAGAAAAATTTATTGCAGTAGCTAAAAAAGTAAAACGCTACGGAGCCGCTGTGATTGTGATGGCATTCGATGAGTTGGGACAAGCTGATTCATATGAAAAAAGAATTTCGGTTTGTGAGCGTGCCTACAAAATACTCACAGAAAAAGTTGGCTTCGCACCAGAGGACATAATCTTTGACCCGAACATTCTCACCGTTGCCACTGGTATTGAAGACCACAATAATTATGCTGTTGATTTTATCCGTGCGACCAAATGGATAAAAGCACATTTACCGGGAGCGAAGGTGAGCGGTGGTGTGAGCAATATTTCTTTTTCGTTTCGTGGAAACGATTTGGTGCGCGAGGCAATGCACTCTGCATTTTTATATCACGCAATCAAAGCGGGATTGGATATGGGAATTGTGAATGCCGGTCAATTAGAACTGTATGAAAGTATCCCGAAAGATTTATTGGAAAGAGTGGAAGATGTTTTGCTGAATCGCAGACAGGATGCAACGGAGCGACTTGTTGAATATGCCGAAACAATAAAAGCAAAAGGAAAAGTTCAGGTGAGAGATGATGCCTGGAGAAACACAACTGTTGAAGAACGATTGAAACATTCATTGGTAAAAGGAATTGTGGAATTTATTGATGTGGACATAGAAGAAGCGCGCCAGAAATATCCGAAACCGTTACATATTATTGAAGGCCCGTTAATGGACGGGATGAATGTGGTAGGTGATTTATTTGGTGCAGGGAAAATGTTTTTACCGCAGGTTGTTAAAAGCGCAAGAGTGATGAAAAAAGCTGTTGCTTATCTTCTTCCTTTTATGGATGCCGATAAGAAAGAAGGCGCAAGTTCTTCTGCCGGAAAAGTGCTGATGGCAACGGTAAAAGGCGATGTGCATGATATTGGAAAAAATATTGTTGGCGTGGTGTTAGGCTGCAATAATTACGAAGTGATTGATTTAGGGGTAATGGTTCCCTGCGAGAAAATTTTGGAAACTGCTATCCGAGAAAAAGTAGATGTGATTGGCTTGAGCGGATTGATAACTCCCTCATTGGACGAGATGGTTTTTGTTGCAAAAGAGATGGAGAGACTTGGCTTTAAAATTCCTTTGCTGATAGGAGGAGCAACTACTTCACGTGTGCACACTGCGGTGAAAGTTCAGCCGCATTACAGCGGAAATACCGTTCACGTATTGGATGCTAGCCGCTCTGTTCCTGTGGTTGGAAGTTTGCTGAGCCCCGAGCAGGAAAAGATTTATTCGCTAGCGATTAAAAACGAATACGAAGTATTGCGTGAGCATCATCGTAAATCGCAATCTGCAAAAGAATTTGTTTCAATTGAAGTCGCAAGAAAAAACAAATTCAACATTGATTGGAAAGCCGAAGACATTGCCAAGCCAACTTTCACAGGAGTAAAGACATTTGAAAATTACCCGTTGGAAGAATTAGTTCCTTACATTGACTGGACGCCTTTCTTCCAGACGTGGGAATTGGCGGGGCGTTTCCCCAAAATATTAGAAGATGAAGTAGTTGGAGTAGAAGCCAAAAAACTTTACAACGATGCTCAGGCATTACTGAAAAAAGTTGTGGAAGAAAAATGGATTTCAGCAAACGCAGTCATTGGATTTTGGCAAGCAAATGCGACTGGAGATGATATTGAATTAGAAAACGGAACAGTTCTTCACTCCCTTCGTCAGCAAACGAAAAAAACTGCATCTGCACCCAATATTGCGTTGGCAGATTTTATTGCTCCTAAAGAAAGTGGCTTACAAGATTACATCGGAGCATTTGCAGTTACCGCAGGAATCGGAATAGAAAAATGGATTGAGAAATTTGAAAAAGATCATGATGATTACAACAGCATCATGCTTAAAGCCCTTGCCGACAGGCTTGCAGAAGCTTTTGCAGAGCGCATGCACGAACGTGTGAGAAAAGAATTCTGGGCGTATGATAAAAGTGAAACACTGAACACAGAAGAATTAATTTCTGAAAAGTATCGCGGCATTCGCCCTGCCGCAGGTTATCCTGCCTGTCCTGACCACACCGAGAAGCCAATCATTTTCAATTTGCTTGATGCCGAAAAAAATGCAGGAATAAAACTGACTGAAAGTTTTGCGATGTACCCGACTGCTGCTGTCAGCGGTTTGTATTTTGCGCATCCTGAGAGCAAATACTTCGGACTTGGAAAAATCACAAAAGACCAAGTGGAAGATTATGCAAAACGCAAAGGGATGACCTTTGATGAAGCGGAGCGTTGGCTAAGTCCCAACCTTGGTTATTAGTGCAGAACTACAATTTTCTTTACTCTCAGATTATCTCCATTCCTGATAGTGAGAAAATAAATTCCATCGGCTAATTCAGTTGCAGGAATATCAGTTCGTGCAGTTTTAGAAACAAAGGATTTTACAACCTGTTTTCCTGTTATATCAACAACTGAAATTGTGTTAGACGGATTTTTCTCAGGCACTGAAAACGAAATAAAATCAGTTGCGGGATTTGAAAACACGTTCACATTTTCATTTGCAAAAATATTTTCTTCCACTTCTAAAGCGGTAAACCAACCCAGCGAAAAGTCATCAAAAATAAAATAAGAACCGGGTGTTGCGGTGTTAAGCACGGTATCCTGTATGCCAATGAGAATACCAATTTCAGCAGCGGCACTGTCGCCCGGAAGATAGGTGATAGGGATTGCAATGGGGGTGTACGTTGCTGCAGCATCAGTAATTTTAGTAAGGATAAACCCAGCTGGATAGCCAGTTGCAGTATTCAATTGAGCAGTCACCACAATTACATCGTTATTCAGCTTGTTAAATTTGTAGTAAAAGTTTAGGGTTGCATAGTTTTGATTAATCTCAAAAAGACTTCCAGAATAAGAGCCAAAGTTTGGTGCTGTCCAGGTGTTGTAATTGGTAACCTCTCCTTTCACGGCAGAAAGCCCGGAATGTGCATCTGACGATTGTGTTATTGGGGTGGTAAGACTTACAACATTGTTGCTGTTCCAACCATCAGCTTCCGCATCTGTCCAGTTTTCAAAACTGAAATTTGGAAAAACGTATTGAGCAAAAAGTGAATGAATGCTGATGCTGAATAAAATCAGGAGTAGTGGTTTTTTCATGATTGATTTTTAATGTTTCGTAAATATAGAAATAAAAAAAGCCTCTCGTTTATAACGAGAGGCTTTTTTATGATTTATAAAACCAGATTTACTTTATCACCACCTTAGTAGTAGCCGAACCTTTTTCAAAATCAATATTCACCGTGTAAATACCGGGAGCGTATTTAGTGCCATCGATATTAACTTTGTTCAGATTCAGGTTTGAGTAAGCAAAAATGCTGCGCCCGGTAACATCAAACATACGAATGTTGCGTATGTTGTTTCCTGTAACTGCACCGCTGATGGTAAATGTTCCGTCAGCAGGGTTAGGGAAAACAGTTACTTCCTGAATGTTGGATTCTTCTACAGCAGAGAAGTTGCAAGTACCCAATGGAGATAGAACTGCATAAGCGCGGGGAGCAAGATACCCCATGATACTATCAATATAGCTTTTTGCTTTTGTTTCACTCATATCAGGATTAGTCAACAAACCGTTTGCATGACGAACACAAGTTGTATCCCACCAATCCCAAGGACCGGCTTGTTGGCCAGGAACTACAAAAGGAAATAATCCTTCAAAACCATCATTTACTAAATCAGCACGTTGTGTGTATGCATCGTTAAAATTTGCATTTGCAAAAATATCATTGTTCCCAAGCATGTTTGCTCTGCGCACAGCATCATAAGAGCCGCTAACTTCTACCACAAAATCTCCTGTAGTAGGCACAATAACTTGTCCGAAACCATAAGGAGCAAATGGATCGCTTGGGCAATGGAATGCTACAACAGGAGCTTCTCCTGCTTCCATCCATGATGAATCGCCTAACGCTCCTCCCATGTTAAAAATCATTTGTGCTTCTGAGCTTAATCCCGGGTAATTTTCAATGTTATTAGGAATGGTTCCGCCAAAGCCATCATAGTTTCCGTAAATTAAGGTGTCAACATAAGGCTCTCCTGTATTCGCATTCTGAAATTTATCTAAATAAATTTCGTCAGGCTTATTGAGTGCGCCATAAGCCAATGCAACATAACCACCTGATCCGTAACCGCCAACAATTACTTTACCAGGGTCACTATTCCAATAGCCCATTGTATTAGCATCGTTGCGGAAATAACGTACTGCGGTTTTAGCATCAATAAGGGCGCGATAAACAGCTTGTAGTAATGTGCTTGTGCGGGTATCCTGATCGGTGCTAACAGCGTTCCAGCCTTGACGGTAAGATACGGCTGCTGCTATATAACCTCTTTTAGCAAAACGTGTACATGTTTCTTTAATTACACTGTCTTTGCGGGTGCCTGTGCACTGTCCGTTTACAGGAGGAGGTAAAAAACTTCCTGTATGAAGAACAATAACTACAGGACGGCAAACAGTTGCATCATCATTTGCAGGTTGGTAAACATCCATAAAAAGGTCAATAAGTGTTGGAGTTCCCGGAAGGGTTGAATAATTTGCTCCGTATTTTACGTCAGTTGTTACCTGAACTTCGGTAAATACTTCATCCAGGTAGCGTTGCTGCCCGAAAGAATAAAATGCAGTTGTCAGCATCAGTAATAAAGCCGACACGTGTAAATGTTTTTTCATGTTTTTTTAGTTTAATGGTTATATGTTAATGCTGCGAAGGTAATAATTACATTGAAATTGAATTTCAATTGGTTCACAAAATTGAATGTTGTGTAAATAAAAAAGCCCAACCGTTTAACTGGTGGGGCTTTTTTATTTATTAATTCAAATCAATTATTCAATAACAACCTTTGTTGAAACTGAACCTTTATCCAAATCAATATTCATGAAATAAACGCCCGGAGCGAAAGCATTTCCGTCAATTGAAAGTTTTGAAGTATTCAGGTTGAACTCATTGATAATAGTGCGTCCAGCTAAATCAAACATGCGGATACTGCGAATGTTATTTCCGTTTTCAAAACCTGAAACGGTAAAAATTCCGGTAGCAGGGTTAGGGTAAACCAACACGCTTTCTTGTGCATTGTTTTCTTCAACACCAATGTATTGGCAACCTCCCAGTTGCAGTGCGCAAACAATACGTGGTGCAAGGTATCCTTGAATACTGTCAATATAAGCCAACGCTTTTGTTTTGCTCATGTCAGGATTGGTAAGCAAGCTGTTGGTGTTGTTAGGACAGTTTGGATCCCACCATTCCCATGGAGCGCTTTCGGCAGTCGGGCGAACAAAAGGAAATAGTCCTTCCAGTTGGCTCACAGGTAAACCATTCAGGTTGGTAGCAGCATTTGAAGGGTTTAGAGCTGCCATTGCTCTTGCAGTATAAGGGTCATTGAACAAAACGTTATCAAAAACATCCTGATTGCTTGAGTCATTTGCAAGGCGGATAGCTTCGTAAGAACCGCTTACTTCCACCACAAAGTCACCTGTGGTAGGTACAATTACAGAACCAAAACCATAAGGAGCAAATGGATCGTTAGGTACATGGAAAGCCACCATCGGAGGCTCATTGCCTTCTAACCAGGTTGAGTCTCCCAAAGCACCACCCATATTAAAAATAAACTGAACCTCAGAATTGATACCAGGAAGGTTTTCCAAGTTCAAAGGACTCCCTGGAATAGAACCAAAACCTTCAAAGTCGCCTGAGTAGGCGGTATTGATGTAAGGAACACCGGTTGTAGCATTTGTAAATTTATCCAGGTAAATCTCGGTAGTATCGTTTAAGGTTGAGTATGCATTTGCTAAGTAGCCGCCCGAACCTTGTCCGCCTACAATAATTTTTCCGGGGTTAATTCCGTAAGAGTTGGCAAGTGAATCTGCATCGTAACGGAAAAAACGAACCGCATTATGTGCATCCTGTAAACCACGGTAAACAGCATTGATAAGTGTTGAGGTACGCACATCTTGATCACCACTAACCGGATTCCAGCCCAAACGATAAGAAATGGCTGCAACTACATACCCTCTTTTTGCAAAGCGGGTGCACATTTCTACTGTTGCGCTGTCTTTGCGGCTTCCTGAACAGGTTCCGTTTACAGGGTAAGGCAGAAAACTTCCGGTGTGCAGATACACGATCAAAGGTCTGCTGGTTACGTTGTCGCCCGATGGAGAGTAAACGTCCATTTTAAGGTTCTGAGATGCCGGTGCTCCGGTTAAAACCGAAATGTTGGTACCGTACTGAACGGAAGTGTCAACGTCAACATCGGTAAAGATTTCGTCCCAGTAGCGTTGCTGCCCAAACGCACCTGACGTTGCAGTTAAGGCAAAAACTGCAATAGTTAATTGTAAAATTTTTTTCATGTTTTTTTGTTTTAGGTTATTATTAATTTACACGAAGGTAATAATTACATTCAAATTCAAAGCCTCATTATATTCGTGCAAAATTTCCAGACATGATGCACCCTCTCCGCAAATACGAAAACATTCACATTCCACTCTGGCTGTTGAAAGATACCTGCTGGATGATGGAATGGAAAACCCTTGGCGTAATAATGATTATTCCTACCATATTTGTAGCTGCATTGCTTGCCTGGCGTACCAGAGATGACGATGAGTTTTTTGTAAACCTTGCTATTCTTGCCTGGATTAGTGCCAATGCATTTTGGATGTGCTGCGAATTTTTTGACTACCTGCAGTACAAAGATTTTGCGGCAATCGGTTTTGTTGCAGGAGCTTTTTCTATCTCTGTTTATTATATCAGGCGATTGAAAAATAAAAATGTTGTGGATGCGGTTTCTTAATTACATACTTTTGCCCCGCCTTTCAAATCTTATACATGTCATCACGACACAATAATGCAATTAGTGCAGGCGGGTTATTAATCACACTCGGCATAATATTCGGTGACATCGGAACTTCTCCGCTCTATGTAATGAAAGCCATTATAGGAGAAGGACAAATCATTACAAGTGAAGTTGTTCTTGGTGGTCTCTCCTGTATTTTCTGGACACTTACTCTCCAAACTACTATAAAGTACATTATAATAATTCTTAAAGCTGATAACAAAGGTGAGGGAGGTATTTTTACCTTATTTGCATTAGTAAGAAGAATAAAAATAAAATGGCTTTATATACCGGCAATTATTGGAGGCAGCACTCTGCTTGCCGATGGAATGATTACCCCCCCCATTTCAGTTGCATCAGCAGTTGAAGGGCTCAGGATATTGAACGAAGATATTCCTACAATTCCTATCGTTATTTTCATTCTTGCCATTCTTTTTATCATTCAGCAATTCGGAACCAAGTTTGTCGGCAAATTTTTTGGCCCTGTAATGTTGGTATGGTTTAGTATGCTGGCAGTCTTAGGGGTAAACCAGATTACAGAAAATGCCTGGGTTTTTAAAGCGGTTAATCCTCTTTATGGTTATAAGTTGCTTGTGCTGCACCCGGGAGGTTTTTGGATTTTAGGTGCAGTTTTTCTTTGTACAACAGGTGCTGAAGCGTTGTATTCAGATATGGGTCATTGCGGCAGAAATAATATTCGTACCTCATGGATATTTGTAAAAGCAACACTTCTTCTGAATTATTTTGGGCAGGGAGCATGGCTGTTAAATCATGAAGGTTCTAATTTAGCAGATATCAATCCATTCTTTGCTATTATGCCATCGTGGTTTTTAGTTGTAGGTGTTATAATAGCAACCTTCGCTGCAATTATTGCCAGTCAGGCAATGATAAGTGGCTCATTTACTCTTATTAATGAGGCAATACGTCTTAATTTCTGGCCAAAGGTAAAGGTGAAATTCCCAACCGACCTGAAGGGGCAGATTTATATTCCTTCTGTTAACTGGATTTTATTTGCAGGTTGCATTGCTATAGTTTTATACTTCAAAGAATCTTCCAAAATGGAAGCTGCATATGGTTTGGCTATTGTAATGACATTTTTAATGAGTACTATGTTACTTGTTTTTTATATGATCATGAAAAGATGGAATTTCATTTTCATTGCATGTGTCTTTCTTTTATATTTTAGTATTGAAACATCCTTTCTTATAGCCAACCTTAATAAACTTGCACATGGAGGATGGGTTACACTTCTGATTGCTTCTGTATTTGTTGTTATTATGCTGGCATGGTATCTTGCACGTAAAATAAAGAACTCATTTGTAGAGTTCGTGCACTTGAAAGATTACCTTGGTTTGCTGGCCGATCTGAGTAATGACCTAAGCGTTCCTAAGTTTGCTACTCATTTAGTTTACCTGACCAGCGCAGATAACAAGAGTGAGATTGAAGCCAAGGTGATTTATTCCATAATGCAAAAGCAGCCAAAGAGGGCAGACATCTATTGGTTTGTTCACGTTGATGTTACCGATGAACCCTACAGAATGGAATATACCGTGCGCCATATTGAAACCAATGATATTATCAGAGTGGATTTTAAACTCGGATTTAGGATTGAACCAAAGATTAACCTACTCTTCCGCAAAGTTGTTGAAGATCTTGTTAAGGAAAAGGAAGTGGATATTACCAGCCGTTATGAATCTCTGAATAAGAATAATGTGATAGGGGACTTTAAGTTTGTAGTTTTAGAAAAGTATCTGGGATATGATACTACTATGCCTTTCTACAAAAAGATAGTTCTTGATATTTATTTTGTGTTGAAAGCTTTAAGTATGAGCGAAGAGAAAGCTTTCGGTCTTGATACCAGTTCAGTGTTGGTTGAAAAAGTTCCTATGGCCATTGCTGACGTTCACGATGTAAAACTCAAACGGGTATATTAAACCATTACTGTTAACAGAGAACGAATAATTTATTGCATAATCAAAAAATAATGGCATACCAAAACTTACTTACCGAAAACAGAGAAGGAATTTTAATCATCACCATCAACCGTCCCGACAAACTGAATGCGCTTAACGGTCAAACATTGAGTGAAATTCAGGACGTGATGCACGATTTAGTGAAGGACGATTCCGTTAAAGCTGCTATCATCACCGGCTCGGGCAACAAGGCGTTTGTGGCAGGAGCAGACATCAGCGGTTTTCAGGGAATGGACAAAACATCGGGCAGCAACCTTGCCAAGGTGGGACAGAATGTTTTATTCCAGATTGAGAATTGCCCTAAACCCATTGTAGCTGCCGTAAATGGTTTTGCATTGGGCGGTGGAAGTGAGTTGGCAATGTCTTGTCATTTTCGTCTGGCATCAGAAAACGCAAAGTTTGGTCAGCCCGAAGTAAACCTTGGTTTAATACCCGGCTATGGTGGTACGCAACGCCTGATACAACTCATTGGCAAAGGCAAAGCAATGGAACTGATGATGACTGCCGACATGATTGGCGCACAGGAAGCCCTGCAATTAGGGATGGTAAACTACGTTACAACTTCAGATGATTTATTACCGAAAACAATAGAATTGCTCAAAAAAATAATGAGCAAATCACCGTTTGCCATTTCACGTGTAATTGATTGCGTAAACAAATACTTTGAGCCGGGCAATGATGGTTTCCGTTTTGAATACGACCAGTTTGGTGCTTGCTGCGAAACTGAAGATTTTAAAGAAGGAACATCTGCTTTTCTTGAAAAGCGCAAGGCAAACTTCACCGGAAAGTAATCCTTCATTCTTGTTTTAACTCAGAACATACCTATATAAGGTTAGTACATTTATGTCCTACCTTGAAACGTCACTCTATACCATTGGAATATTCTTGTTTAGAGGTAAAATGCGCTTGAATTAGCCTGAATCATCCCTTTTTCTGCTTTAGACATGCTTGTTTTAAGTTGATACATATGTACGGAGGCTTAAAACATCAATGTGCCAAGTCAAAATATATGTACGGAGAATTGGAATATTAATGCGGAAGGTTAGAATACCAATGTTCCAAGTTAGATCATATGTACGGAACGATAGAACATGAATGTTATAAGTTGAAACATATGTACGGAATGTTAGAACGCCAATGTTACAAGTTGAAAAATATGTACGGAGTATTAGAACATTAATGCAGAGGGTTAGAACATGAATGTTCTAAGTTGAAACATATGTACGGAATGTTGGAACATTAATGTGAAGGGTTAGCACACCTGTGTTAAAAGTCGGTTCTTTAATATAGAGAATTAGAACAGATGTCTGAAGGATTGGAACATCTGTGCTAAAGAATGAAATACAGGATTACTGTTTCAGCACTTTCAAGTTCCAGACCTTATCAGAAGTCTGTA
>CAMAVO010000081.1 GCA_945861685.1 Chitinophaga pinensis
GAAAGCCCTACGGGCATTCCGGTTATGGAAGCCAGTTTAATACTGTCAATATGAACGGTAACAACAGAAATGGTGGTATCGGTTGGAACGGTTACGGTCATAGTCTGGTTATAGGTTTCACCGGGGTTTACAATACTGTCGGGCAGCATGGGGTAAACTAATCCTACAGCATTGGGGTCGGTTGTGCATACCTGGGTAAAGCCGGTTGCCGAAACTGCGATAATAAGTAAGAGTGCGAGGTAGATTTTTTTCATTTTGGGTTTGGTTGTTTATTATTGATTTGTTCTTTAAATTTTTACTGCGTTTATAAAAAAATTGGTTTGGTTACCTGAAATTTTTATGCGGTATGAACCCCGTGGTATGTTGAGTTGAAGCACGTTTAACTCAAACTGCTGTTTACCCGGCTTTGTAACAGTTATGTTTTCTTCAACCAATTTTTTACCCAACAGGTCAGTCATTTCCAATTGATATATCCCTGTTTCGGTTACGGTAAACTCTATTTGTGCTGTTTCTGCAAATGGATTAGGAAAAATGTGTGCATCATTCAGCGTGTTTTGCCCCTCATTTATTGCGGCTGGGTATTGCTTGAGTATTGTAAATTGATCCTGTATAACACCACCGGCAGTTAGGTAATGCGCATCAAGGCGGTCACCATCAATATCAATAAAAAGTGAACCTAAGCAGGTGTCGCACAGTTGCATGGTAAACATTGACGCTATTTCAACCGGGTTATAGGCGCTGTTACTGCTGCTGTTACCTGCTATTGCATAAACAGTTCCTTTTCCGGCCTGCGGCCCTGTAAGATATTTAACGTATGCCTCGCCTAAAGCATCGTTTCCGCTGGTGCCGTTAACTAACATATCAGGAGTAAACGAGGCATTTAGTCCATAATGTCCGTTAATCAGATGGCTGCGCTGGTAGCTGTGGTCGTGTCCGTTAAGCACCAAATCAACGCCATACTTTTCAAGTATTGGGTTAAAATGCCTGCGGCTGGATTTGCAAAAGGGCGACCAATCAGTAACAAACTGTGCTGCACTGTAAGGCATCTGATGCCAAAAGGCTATTTTCCATTTTTTGGTAGTGGCTGCAAGATCGGCTTTCAGCCATGCTATCATGGGCGAAGTAAAACTGGTATCTGAATCGGTTACCCCTAGCCAATCAAAGGTAGAATCTTGTGAGCCAATCTCTGAATTGAGTGAAATGAAGTGGATATTACCGTAATCAAATGAATAAAATATTTTGAGGTTAGAAGGCACACCACCTAATTCACCATGTGTTGGAGGGTCAATAATATCAAGATACGGACCTGTGTGAGTGGCAGGATCTAAGGTGCAAAAATCCGGCTCCCAGGGGCAAATGCTGTTGTAATCATGATTGCCTGAGGTAGAGGCAAAAGGCAACTTTGGAAACAGATGATGATACCCGTAGATACTGTCAAATACTTTTACGGTATATTCTGAATCGGTGCCATCGTAATAAGCATTATCGCCCAACCAAAGCCAAAGGTCGGCAGGTTTGGTAGCGGCAGCGTGTTCAATATAAGATTCGCGCACCAATGCTTGTCCGTCATTTCCATGTCCCATATCACCCATAGCCCAAAGCCTTACAGGGCTAGTGGTGTTGGTATCGGGTGCAGTGGTAAAATAATAGTTAGAATTGGTTGCCCCCAACATGGATGCGCTACTGCCTATGTTGTAAAAATATTTGGTGTGAGGAGCAAGCGCAGTAATTTTTACGCGATGCTCGGTAGTAACATTTGCACTGTCAATAATAAAATCGGTTGAGCCCAACGTTGAACCATAATAAACGCGGCTGTCGGTAGCCACATCTGTGCGCCAGCGCAAAATCATGCTGGTTTGTCCGGGACTTTGCAGATAGGGTCCGCGGATGAGAGTTTGAGATTGCGCCCCAGAAATTACAGCTAAAAAAAGGAAAAATAAGATAATATGTTTCAGTTTCATTGTGTCAAATCTGCCTCAATAAACCGGTAAGGCAAAAACTTTTTTGTTTAGTTTTGTACGAGTTGCTTAATCTTAATAAGAGTAAAAATACAATATGAAAAAACAAGACGAAGCCTTATTTCAATTAATAGAATCACTCAGCACCAATGAAAAAGGACATTTTGTAAAATACACCTCAGCCCTGCCGGGAATAAAAGGGTTACGGTATATGCAGCTATTCAACATCTTGAGTAAAATGAAAGACTATGATGAAGGACTGCTTCAAAAAAGACTTACTAAACTCAGTTTCACTAAACAAGCGCACCGCGTTCGACATTATTTGTACCAGTTGCTGCTCAATTTTTTAGAAAACTACCACCGTAGTGAAACCGAAACCGAAAAAAACTTAAAACTGCTGCTAAGGGCTTCTATATTGAGTAGCCGCAGGCTCTACAACCAGTCAAATAGTTTGTTGCGAAAGGTGGAGGCGTCAGCCAAAGGCAGCGGCATGCGCTCACAAAAAATTGAAGCCCTGAAATTGCGTTTACATAATGAGCAAGGGCTTAATAATTCTCATGCCGAGCATCCCATACTTGAAGAAATAAACAGGGAAGCAATGCTGAACTATTGGGTTTCGGAAATCAATAAATTAAACACATTTTTTTATTCGGTTTATGAAAAAAGCGGAGTGGCAAAAACAAAAGAAGAAAAAGAAAAATACACCGTTCTTTTTAATCGTGTCAACATACTTATTGATGAAGACAAGCTGGATCCTACAGGGTTGGTAATACTGCTTAACCTGCGCTTTATTTATGGAGTAATGGTTAATGCCAAAACCCTTTCGCAGAAAGCTTTAGACCAAGGGTATCACCTTATTATGACCACCCCCGATTTACAGAAAAATAAAAAATTATTTACCTTTTTCAGTGAAAATTACATGTATTATTTTCTTCACCTGAAAGCGTTCAGTAAAGTGAAGAAAAAATTGGTAGAATTAAATCAGTGGTTAAATAACCAACACTTCATAAAAGAAGAACACGATACCATAAGGCGTATCATTTATTTACAAAAATTTGACCTCCTTTTAGCCGACCATAATCTGCTTGCTGATACTGATTTTATAACCGAATTATTCAACTGGTTTGATGCCCATAAATTGATTGATATTTATGAAAATCATTACCACTTTAATAAGGTTGTTTACCATCTGTACACAGACCAGTCCAAAGAAAGCCTAAAGTATATAAACCTGTTGCGCAACAACCGTGAGTATAGTTTGCAGCATCCGCAGCAAAGCACAGAACTTGAGTTTCTGAACATAATTATACACTATAAGTTAGGCAATATTGAACTGATGGAAAGCCTTGTAAGTAGTCTGAAAAGAAAAACAATCCGGGCAGCGGTTGAACATTCTGTTCCTCATTCCGATATGGTTGAACTGTTTGCTAAGTATTTCAATAGCCATTCTTTACAAAACACGGCCATCCTGCAAGCTGCGTGGGAAGATGAGCTAGTCACCGATTTAAAGAAATTGTTCCCGAAAACTCCGCAAAAAATAGAACCTCTTACCTTTGATTATGTGTGGTATTTTGAAGAGGTGTTTTAATAAAATGGAGCACGTTAACTTTTGCCACAATAAATTTGGTTTATTAAAAAAAAATTACATTAGCAGCCATTATTAACTACAAAAACAAAAACAAAAATGAAAAAACTTTTACTTTCAGCATCGGTTTCAATTCTTTTCTCTGGAATTGTATCTGCACAAATTAACAACGGAGGGTTTGAAACATGGGCGGCTGATGGCAGCAACTGTCAGTCTCCGGTTCAATGGGGAACACTTAACGGCAGCACAAGCGTTTTAGGTATTTGCACAGCAACAAAAGAAACTGTAAATATTCATGGAGGTGCAGCGGCACTTAAGTTAACAACAAAATTTATCGGTTTCCCTATTAACCAAATGGCACCCGCTCTTTGCACAAATGGCGTTATTAATACTACCACACAGGCTATTGATGGCGGAGATCCTTTCACAGAAAGACCTGTTGCATTTACAGGTTGGTATTTGGCAGCACCATTAAGCGGTGACCAATATTCTTTTGAAGCTGCTTTAACCCACTGGAACGGTTCTTCAAGAGACACTATAGGCAAAGCAACTTTTTCAGGAACGGCTACAGTTAGTGTTTACACACAATTTACTGCAACAGTAATATACACCGATGTTATTAATCCCGATACACTTATTGTAGCTCTGCTTCCAAGCAATCCTGTAACACCTGTAGCTAATAGTTCTGTTACATTTGATGATTTGGAATACACAAGTTCAGGTGTTGGTATCAATGCTGCCGATGCTAAGGAAAGCATTACTGTTTACCCTAATCCTGTTTCTGAAAACCTGTATGTAAACATGGCAGGTATCTTAGGTGCAAACGTTTCAATCTTTGATATCACCGGCAAAAAAGTTGCTCAGCAAATTCTTACCGAAAAACTTAACAGCGTTAACGTTGCTTCATTGGCAAACGGAATGTATGTTTATCAGGTAAACAGCAACACAAACGGAACTTTGAAAACAGGTAAGTTTATTGTGAAATAAATTCCGTCATGCTGTCCGCCTCAGGCGGATTCAGCATCTCTGATATAAAAGACCCTGAAACAAGTTCAGGGTGACGAACAATAAAAAAGGGAACCGAATTTCGGTTCCCTTTTTGTTTTGCTTTAATCCATATCTTTGCAACAAAATAAAAGTGCAGTTGTTAAGTTAATCACCAAATAGTTAAATCACTAAATCACAAATACTATGTATCCCGAAGAAATTGTAATACCAATGAAAAAAGACCTGACCAGTGCAGGTTTTACCGAACTAACAAATCCCGATGCAGTTGATGCAGCTATTAAAGCAGAAGGCACAACACTTGTTGTGGTTAATTCTGTTTGCGGATGTGCAGCAGGTGCTGCCCGCCCCGGAGCTAAACTTGCTATTCAGAATTCAACAAAACGCCCTGACAGAATTACTACTGTTTTTGCAGGTTTTGATACCGAAGCAGTTGCACGTGCGCGTCAATACTTTGCACCATATCCTCCATCTTCGCCTGCAATGGCATTGTTTAAAGACGGTAAATTAGTTCACTTCATCGAGCGTCATCATATTGAAGGTCGCTCGGCTGAAATGATTGCCCAGAATTTGATTGGTGCTTTTGAAGAATATTGCTAAAATTATAGCCATAAATTACACGAATTCATTCGTGCTAATTAGTGGCAAAAAATAAACGAAGTGCAATTAGAATTTCTTCTTTTCGCACTCATCTTATTGGGTGTTGCATTATTTCACAGGCACACGCTTAAGGTTGCATTAGCAGGGCTTTCAGCCCTGCTTTTTTATAAACTTTTTTTTACAGCTGATTTTAGTTTAGCTGAGTTGCTTGCCCATGAATGGAAAAGTTTGGTAAACCTTTTTGGTTTGCTGCTGGGTTTTGCCATTCTTGCTAAACAGTTTGAGCTGTCGGGTATTCCGCGTATGCTGCCCAAGTATTTGCCTGATGACTGGAAAGGCGGCTTTGTATTGCTATTGCTGATTGCGGTGATGTCTTCATTCTTAGACAACATTGCTGGCGCAATGATTGGCGGAACAATTGCCTTGGTTGTTTTTAATGGAAAGGTTCACATCGGGTATCTTGCTGCTATTGTTGCAGCCAGTAATGCAGGTGGTGCGGGAAGCGTAGTGGGTGATACTACTACAACAATGATGTGGATTGATGGTGTTAGCGCATTGGATGTTACCCATGCTTATGTGGGAAGCGCGGTTGCCATTTTAATCTTTGGAATCATTGCGTCCATTCAACAGGATAAGTACCAGCGGATAGAAAAAGATGGTTTGAATAATGTAACCATTGACTACACAAAATTAGTTGCAGTTGCGCTTGTTCTTGTCGGAGCAATTCTTGCAAACGTGTTGTTAGACTTTCCTGCTTTGGGCGTTTGGGTTGCTATTTTATTGGCAACACTTTTTACAAAAACTCCCTGGAAAGAAGTTAATCATGCCCTCAGCGGTGCTGTGTTTTTGCTGGCCTTGGTGCTGTGCGCATCCATGATGCCGGTAAATGATTTGCCCTCTGCTTCATGGCAAACTACTTTTGGTTTGGGTTTTGTTTCGGCAGTGTTTGATAATATTCCGCTTACGGCACTTGCATTGAAACAGGGTGGCTACGATTGGGGAATTCTTGCTTTTTCAGTAGGGTTTGGCGGTTCCATGATTTGGTTTGGTTCTTCTGCAGGGGTGGCAATTTCCAATATGTTTCCCGAAGCAAAATCAGTTAGCGGGTGGATAAAAAACGGATGGCATGTAACGCTTGCTTATATTATTGCGTTCTTTGTAATGTTGTGGGTAGTGGGTTGGAATCCAACCGCTCCTCATAAAGAAAATGTGCAACACCATTCCTCTGAATAATGCTTAACATACTTCACGATATTTTAGGAAACGATATGCAGGCTGCGCTGCTCATCATTCTCAATTTAATTATTCTTGAATGTTTACTTTCTATTGATAATGCTGCTGTGCTTGCCACCATGGTGTTGGATTTGCCCGAAAAGCAAAGAGGTAAAGCATTAAAATACGGCATCATCGGAGCCTATATTTTTCGCGGTGTTTGTTTAATTTTTGCTGCTTATCTTATTCAGTTTATGTGGCTGAAAGCAGTAGGCGGCATTTTTCTTATCTGGTTGTGTGCCGATTATTTCATCACCAAAAAAACACCCGAAACCGAAGACGATTTACTGAACAAAAAAGAAAACAGTTTTTACAAATGGATACATAAGCAGTTTGGCAAATTCTGGTCAACTGTTGCGCTGATTGAAGTTATGGATCTTGCGTTTTCAATGGACAATGTGTTTGTTGCTGTAGCTTTTTCTGATAATATTTATCTCATCTGGACGGGCGTTTTTATAGGCATATTAGCCATGCGTTTTGTGGCGCAGGGTTTTGTAAAGTTGCTGGAGAAATTTCCTGAACTTACTGCCATAGCATTTATTGTTATCGGAATTTTGGGAGTAAAACTGGTAGCATCCTTCGGTTGCGATTTTTATCCCGAATATGGTTTCTGCCAATTCTTAAACGGGCATAATGCCGACATGATTATCTCAGCCTTTACAGTAGTAATGTTTGTTGCGCCTGTAGTTTACAGGCTGCTGATTAAGAAGGATAATTAAACTCCAACCGCACTCAACAACGAGCGGAAAATAAACTGCCCGTCCGTATTGCTCAGCAATGGATCCGAAGCACGCTCAGGATGTGGCATCATTCCAAAAACATTGCGCCCTTCGTTGCAAACTCCTGCAATATTTTCAAACGAACCGTTAGGGTTGGCTTCGTCTGTTACGTTTCCGTTCTCATCGCAGTAGCGGAAAAGAATTTGCTTGTTGGCATTCATCTTTTTCAGCGTTTCGGCATCGGCATAAAACCTTCCTTCGCCATGCGCAATAGGTATTTTAAGTGCTTTGGTCAAAGGAATTTCTGCAGTAACCAATGAGTCATTTGTTTCTGCTTTAATGAAAACATTTTTGCAGATAAACTTATGACTAGTATTGTGCAATAAAGCTCCCGGAACCAAATGCGCCTCGCACAAAATCTGGAAACCATTGCAAACACCCATCAGGTAGCCGCCAGCGTTGGCATGTTCAATCACCTTTTCCATGATGGGCGAAAAGCGGGCGATAGCTCCCGAACGCAAATAATCACCATAAGAAAACCCTCCCGGCAATACAATAAAATCGCAACCTTTCAGGTCTTTGTCTTTGTGCCACAGTTCTTCAACTTGTTGACCCATGCCGTTGCGCAGGGTATAAATCATATCCTGATCGCAGTTTGAGCCCGGAAATATTACAACGCCAAATTTCATTTTTCTGTGAATTTTATAGCGCAAATTTATCGTTTTAAAAATAGTTGCCGCAGATTACACCGTTTTTCACAAATTAATCTGGGCTAATCTCTCTAATATGTGGCAAAACACACCGTTTTCAGCTATTCGTCTAAAGCAGGTAACTAAATAGATAATCATCAGTAAAACGTCTTTGATAAAATTGAATCGCCAAATGAAGTTTTTCTACGCTATAGTTTTTTTACTGTTCAGTATCACCGCCTTTTCGCAGACTTCCGAAACCTACAAAGGCAGAAAAGTAAACGAAAAAGATGCCTCAGGACAAAAGCAGGGGCATTGGGTAATCCTAAACACAGGCGGTAAATTTCCCGGTTTTGCAGAAGGCGAGCTCACCGAAGAAGGCGACTACTTAGACAACAAAAAAATCGGTATCTGGACAAAATACTATCCCGGAGGAACAAAAAAGCACGAACTCACCTTCACTAATAATCAACCTAACGGTTACGCCAAGTTCTATTATAAAGACGGCCTGTTGCAGGAAGAAGGAATGTGGAAAGACAACAAATGGGTTGGCGAGTACCGCTATTACCACGAAAACGGAAACCTTTTCTACAACTGGGTTTACAATGCCTCAGGAAAACGTGAAGGCACACAACAATACTTCCACGAAAACGGAAACCTGATGATTGAAGGCAATTGGAAAGAAGGTTCCGAAAGCGGTTTGTTGAAAGAGTATTATGAAAACGGTTCAGTAAAAGCCGAGAAAACATTTGCAACCGGAAAAATTGAAGGTGCCACCGTTAAAAACTACGAACAGAGCAAGCAGTTTGACGATAATGCGCCCAAAGCCAAAAAACTGGCAGAGAGCATCAGACAGCAGCATCAGACAAAAGGTGTAAGTGCATCAGCAGAAAAAAACATTTCAGTTGTTAAAGAAGAAAAAGCCGCCAACGTGGGCATGATTGGTGACGGACAAAAAACCACCTACAACAAATTCGGCAAGCCTTTACTTTCAGGTGTTTTCAAAAACAGTATGCTTATTGACGGTAAAGAAAACGTGTATGCCGATGACGGCACGTACCTTAAAACCTACATTGTTAAAGAAGGTAAACGTGTAAGTGAAGAGGTGAATAAACCCTAGTTCCGTCACCCTGAACTTGTTTCAGGGTCTGGATGATAAGATGCTGAAACGAGTTCAGCATACCGAAAAAATTCCTTTCCTTTGAAGTCCTTTTTTTAGGACTGTAAAAAATCAGTTTTGATTTTTTACAGTCCTAAAAAAAACAAGGACTTTTTTTATTGTTATGACAGAGCAAAAACTTGTAATTTACAACACGCTTACCCGCGCCAAAGAAGATTTCAAACCCATCAACCCACCCTTTGTTGGCTTGTATGTATGCGGTCCTACAGTTTACAGCGATGTGCATTTGGGCAACGCCCGCACCTTCGTTTCCTTTGATATGATTTACCGTTACCTGGTGCATCTTAAATACAAGGTGCGCTACGTGCGCAACATCACCGATGCCGGACATCTGGAAGGCGACCGCGATGAAGGTGATGATAAATTTGCCAAAAAAGCAAAGCTCGAACAATTGGAGCCAATGGAAATTGTTCAGAAATATACCAACGGTTTTCATGAGGTAATGCGCGAGATGAACACACTTCCGCCAAGCATTGAACCAACCGCCACCGGACACATCTGCGAGCAGATTGAAATGGTCAAAAAAATTCTTGCAAAAGGATATGCTTACGAAATAAACGGCACTGTTTATTTTGATGTCGAAAAATATAACAAGGAGTTTCCTTATGGTCAGTTAACCAACCGCAAACTCGAAGAATTGCTGGAAGGCACACGCGAGTTAAGCGGACAAGACGAGAAAAAAGGTCGTCTTGATTTTGCATTGTGGATAAAAGCAAAACCCGAAACATTAATGCAGTGGCCATCACCCTGGGGCCCGGGATTTCCCGGTTGGCATATTGAGTGCTCAGCTATGAGTAGCAAATATTTAGGCGATACGTTCGATATTCACGGTGGCGGAATGGACTTACAGGCAACGCACCACACCAACGAAATTGCACAATCACAGGCTTGCAATCACACTGCACCCGTTAACTATTGGATGCACACCAACATGCTTACCGTAAACGGTGTGCGCATGTCAAAAACAGCCGGCAACGGTTTTCTTCCCGGTGAATTATTTACCGGAAATCACCCATTGCTTGATAAAGGTTATGCACCCATGGCAGTCCGCTTCTTTATGATGCAGACGCACTACGGAAGCACACTCGATTTTTCCAATGAAGCTTTGCAGGCATCAGAAAAAGGTTATGCCAAACTGATGAATGCAATGAAAACAGTAGACATACTTAAAGCATCTGCAACATCAACATCCAACATCGCAGCACTCAGACAAAACTGCTACGATGCTATGAACGATGATTTCAATGCACCCATTGTAGTTGCCAATTTGTTTGAAGGCGTGCGCATCATCAACTCGGTAAATGATGGAAAAGAAACCATCACAGCCGATGACCTTGCCTTGCTCAAAACCACCATGAACGATTTTGTTTACGATGTGCTGGGCCTGAAATCAGAAAACTCAAACACCGCCAACGACAAAGCTTTGCAAGGTGTTATGGAAATGATTCTCAGCATCCGCAAAGACGCAAAACAAAATAAAGATTTCGCCACTTCCGATAAAATCCGCAAAGAACTCGAAGCAATCGGAATTCAAATCAAAGATTCAAAAGAAAAAACAGAATGGAGTTTTTAAGAAAGTTGGCAATAGGCAGTAGGCAGTCGGCACTTTGTCCCCCTGAGCGTGTCACCCTGAGCGTAGTCGAAGGGCGAAGGGTCTTATTATTATCCTTTGTTATCATTTTCTTTGCTGCTTGCCAACCCGACAAACCCAACCCCGTTGACATCCCCACACCCCCCGCCAAAGTTGTCCCCACTCCCGATTTCAACCAAGACTCCGCTTTTCAATTTGTAAAAAAGCAAGTTGAGTTTGGTCCCCGCGTTCCCAACTCTGCCGCTCATGCAAAATGTGCCGATTACCTTGTAGCAAAATTCAAAGAATACAAAGCCGATGTAATTGTTCAGCAAGCCGATGCCAAAGCCTTTGACGGAAAAGTGCTGAAGATGAAAAACATCATCGCACAATGGCAACCCGAAAAACAAAACCGCATCATGCTCTGCGCACATTGGGATACCCGCCCCTTTGCCGACCAGGACAAAACAGATATTAACAAACCCATTGACGGAGCCAACGATGGCGGCAGTGGAGTAGGAGTGCTGCTCGAAATAGGTCGACAGCTTGCCGTCTTGCAACCCAATATTGGTGTTGACATCATCCTTTTCGATGCAGAAGATTACGGTCAGCCCGATGGGGGAATGCAGCAGGAGCAGCAGAACTCTTATTGCCTTGGTTCGCAATACTGGGCTACCAACAAACACAAACAGGATTATTTCCCCCGTTACGCAATTCTGTTAGACATGGTAGGCGCTAAAAACGCCACCTTCACCATGGAAGGCGGCTCTATGCACTATGCATCCAATGTGGTGAAAAAAGTATGGGACACCGCTTTGCGCCTCGGCTATTCATCATACTTTGTTTACGACCAGACCAATCCCATCACTGACGACCATTTCTACCTCAACACCTTAGCCGAAATTCCTTCCATAGATATCATCCACTACGACCCCGCCACCAAATATCACTTCGCTCCCGTGTGGCACACCCACAACGACAATATTGAAAACATTGACCCTAAAACACTGAAGGCGGTGGGACAAACCTTATTGGAGGTGGTGTATAGTTCAAATTAAGTAGATTTATACGGCTGTCACCTCGATTGTAATGGCTGCCACCCCGATTGCAACGGCTGTCACCTCGATTGTAATGGCTGCCACCTCGATTGCAATGGCTGCCACCCCGATTGCAATGGCTGCCATCTCGATTGTAATGGCTGCCACCCCGATTGCAATGGCTGCCATCTCGATTGCAATGGCTGCCACCCCGATTGTAATGGCTGCCACCACGATTGCAATGGCTTTTGCTTTGACTTTAATGACTTTATTAGGTTTTTAAGAACCGAAATTCCTTACATTTGCCCTCCTTTTTAAAAAATCAGCATAAATATTATGAATAAAGTCATCACCTCCCTGCTTGTAATCCTTCTCGCAGCCATCACCGGTTCAAACGCTCAAAACCTTATTTATGTGGGTAGCTCAGAGTATCAATCCTTAAAAGAAAGCGGAGCACTTAATTCAATTCCAAGAGAACAAATAGTCTCAATGCCGGGCGAAAAAATACTCAACCCAGATGATTTTGCCCCGCAGGCTTTAGTAGCAGCTGGCGGTGGAAATACAACAGTCAATTGCACCCCTTTTGTACCTGTAGATAATACTTTTTTTGCACCTGAATTTGGGGGTGGTGGGGTATTTCCTGACTATA
>CAMAVO010000082.1 GCA_945861685.1 Chitinophaga pinensis
TCGCCACTAAAAAAGGTGCTTACGAAAAAGTAGTAAGCAACATTCAGGAAGTAAAAGCCCGCAAAGGAAAAATTATTGCAATCGTAACTGAAGGCGACACCACTGTAAAAAGCATGGCAGATTTTGTAATTGAAATTCCTGAAACGGAAGAAGAATTAATGCCGATACTTTCTGTAATTCCTTTGCAACTGCTCTCTTACCACATTGCCGTTATGCGCGGTTGTAATGTTGACCAGCCTAGGAATTTGGCAAAAGCTGTCACGGTAGAGTAATCCGGAAAATCTGTTTCCTGCAATTTTTTTTAACTCCTTTTTAGCTTGTCATCTCAGGCTGAAAATCTCATTTGTCGTTGATTAGACATTCTTACCGATAGGATATTGACTTTCATCGGCAGTATTGCTTTTGTTGTTTATAATAATATACCTTGCTCCACTTATTAAAACGCTAACAATTATCTTTTACCATGAAAAACTTTTACTTTTCACTTCTCACTTTACTTTCGTTTTTAATAATATTTATTCCGGATGATGCGAATGCTCAATCTTGCACTGCTTTTACATCACAACAAAATGCAACCTGCAATGGCGGATGCAATGGTTCAGGTACTGTAACATTTTTCTTTGGTGGTGGTGGTGGTACTCCAGCATACTCATGGAATACAAATCCTGTTCAAACTACAGCAACAGCAACTAACTTGTGTGCTGGAACTTACGTTGTTACTGTAACGGGCAACAACGGCTGTGTTGACCAGGCATCAATTACTATTACCCAGCCACAGGCAATTAGCGCTACTACAAGTCAGGTTAATGTATTGTGTTATGGAGGAACAACCGGCACAGCAACTATTACAGTAAGCGGAAACGGGAACTACACCTATTCCTGGAGCACCAACCCTGTACAAACAACTCAAACCGCAACAGGGCTTACAGCGGGAACTTATACCGTAATTGCAACAAATACTAATTCAGGTTGCACGGTTACCAGAACTGTTACCATTACTCAGGGGCCTCAAATAACAGGAAGCATCTCTACAACACCTTCAGACTGCGGACAAAGCACCGGAACAGCAACTGCTTTAGCAGCAGGTGGAACGAGTCCATATACCTATTCATGGAATACCAATCCGGTTCAGACTACCTCAACAGCTACAGGACTTGCAGCAGGTGGCTACATCGTTACTGTTACCGATGCAAATGGATGCACTCAATCGGGTCCAGCAACTATTGAAAATATCGGAGGGCCTGAACTATCTGCTTCAGTAACAAATATAAACTGCAGTGGGGGAGATAATGGAACTGCTACTGTTACCCCAACAGGAGGGACAGCACCTTACTCCTACTCTTGGAACACCTCACCTGTTCAAACCACTCAAACTGCTATTGGATTAACAGCAGGAACTTACACCGCAACAGTTACGGACGCAGAAGGATGTTTCGAAACTATTGATGTTACAATTATTGAAGTAAATTCAATGATTGTAACTACCACTCAGATTAATATCTCCTGCAATGGAGGAGCATCGGGTTCAGCTACGGCCACCGGTGCCGGAGGAACAGCGCCTTATTACTATTTATGGAATACAGTACCTTCACAAAACGGACCAACTGCATCGGGGCTTACAATTGGAAGTTATACGGTTACAGCCGTGGATGCTAACAGTTGTTCAGCTACTGCAACGGTAACAATTACGCAGGCGGATGTATTTGTTACAACCACCGATCAAAACAACCTAAGTTGCAATGGCGAAAATGACGGAACAGCAACTGTAAATGTTTTTGGCGGAAATCCCCCTTACCAATTCTCATGGAACAGTAATCCTGTTCAAACTACACAAACCGCAGTTAATCTTGGCGCAGGAAATTACACGGTAACAGTAACAGATGTAAGCGGGTGTGTTACTACTGCGGGTGTAACAATTACTCAACCGGCTGCAATAACTTTAAGTGCAAGCGCTACAACTACATCTTGCGGACAAACAGCAGGAACAGCTACTGCAACAGCCAGCGGAGGAACCGGACTTCTCAGTTATTCATGGGATACTAATCCTGTGCAAACAACTGCTACAGCAACAGGGCTTTCAGCAGGTACTTATACTGTAACTGTTACGGATGAAGGTAATTGTACGGCATCTGCGTCAGCAACCGTAACCTCACCGGGCGGACCATCATCTACAACTACACATACTAACGTTAGTTGTAACGGTGGAAATAACGGAACGGCAACAGTTACAGCAACAGGAGGCTCACAACCTTATACTTATTTATGGTCGGGCGGACAAACCACACAAACTGCATTTGGTTTAATTGCAGGAACCTATACAATTACCGTTACTGATCAGTCAAACTGCACCACACTTTCTACTGTAACTATTACAGAGCCACTGCCGCTTTCTATCAGTATTGAAAGTGAAAACGTTCCGTGCAACGGATTGTCTTCCGGCTCAGCAACAGCAACCGTTACAGGAGGTGTTTCAGATTACTCTTATTCATGGGATACACAACCTGAAGAAACTACCGTTGCAATAAGCGGATTGGATGCAGGCACATACACTGTAACGGTTACAGATAATAATGGATGTGAAGCAACAGCCTCTGCAAGCATCACTGAACCGGCTGAATTAACAGCCGCCACTATTCAAACGCATGTATCGTGCTTTGGAGAAACAAATGGTGCAGCAACTGTAAATCCTGTGGGAGGAACACAGCCATATTCTTATTCATGGAATACTAATCCTGTGCAAACAACTCAAACAGCTATTGCTTTAACGGCAGGCGGCTATTCGGTTGTGGTTACAGATGCCAACGGATGTACTGTTACCAAACAAGTAACCATTACACAGCCATCGGCTTTAACTACTAACTATACTTCAACTCCTGAAGATTGTGGTCAAAGCAACGGAAGTATTGCTGCAACGGTTAGCGGAGGAACAGGTGCTTATTCTTATTCATGGAACACTAATCCTGTTCAAACAACAGCAACAGCAACAGGACTTTCTTCAGCAACCTATACCTTAACGGTTACAGATGAAAACGGATGTGTTGCCACACTTAACGTAAACCTTCCTAACGCAGGCGGACTTAATGCAGAAGCTACCAGCACGAACGTAAGTTGCAATGGAGGCGCCAACGGAACGGTAACAGCTAATGCTTCAGGAGGAGCTCAGCCTTATTCTTATGCCTGGAACACAAACCCGGTTGAAACTACACAATCAGTTACAGGCTTATCAGCAGGAACATATACAGGAACCGTAACGGATGACAACGGTTGTGTATTTACTGTAACAGCAACAGTTACTGAACCGGAAGCCCTTACAGTAAGCGCTGAATTTGAAAATATCCTGTGCAATGGTCAGGCAACAGGCTCCGCAACTGCAAACGTTGTTGGCGGAACTACTCCTTATGCATATGCATGGGATACTGAACCAAGCCAAACCACATCAGCAATTTCTACCCTTACTGCCGGCATTTACACTGTTGCGGTAACAGATGACAATGGATGCGTTGCTTCTGCAACAGTAAATATTACACAACCGGCAACTGCGCTTACCGCAAGTGTTATAAAAACCAATGTTTCGTGCAATGGTGGAAACAACGGAGCGGCAACTGCCAACCCTACAGGGGGAACAGGACCTTACACCTATAGCTGGAATACTGTTCCTGCTCAATCTGCACAAACCGCTTTTGGTTTACCTGCCGGAAGTTATACGGTTGTAATTACCGATGCCAACGGTTGCACCATTTCAAAAAACACAACCATCACCCAGCCTGCAGCAGTTGAAACAAGCCTAAGCGTTGTTCCTGCTGCCTGCGGACAATCAACAGGTTCAGCTACAGTTACAGCAAGCGGTGGGGTGGGTAACTTTACCTATTCATGGAACACAACACCTGAGCAAACTACCGCAACGGCTTCGGCACTTGAAGCCGGAATTTATACCGTTACTGTTACCGATGGAAACGGATGCGTTTCAACTGAAACAGCAACCGTAAATAATGAAAATGCTCCGCTGTTAGATGCTACAGCTACTAACGCAAGTTGCTTTGGTGCCGACAACGGTATAGCAACAGTAGCAGCATCAGGTGGTTCATCGCCTTATACCTATTCATGGAACACAAATCCGGTGCAAACTACTTCTACTGTTACAGGTCTTGCACCGGGCAGTTATGTGGTTAGTGTTACAGACGATGGAGGATGTACATCATTTGCAACTTTAACCATTACAGAGCCAACCGCTATTACCACTTCTACAAGCAGCAGCGACCCAACCTGTGATGTGTGTGCTGACGGAAGTGCAACTGTAAATGCTTCAGGCGGAACTCCTGGATACACTTATATTTGGAGCAACGGACAAACAGGTGCTACAGCTTCTAACCTTGCCGAAGGAACGTATTGTGTTACCGTTACCGATGACAATGGTTGCGAAACCAATACCTGCGTTACCTTAACGGCTCTTGTTACCGGTGTTGTTAATGCATCTCTGTCTGATAACTCATTCACCGTTTACCCTAACCCTACTTCAGGAACTGTAACCGTTGAATTGGAAACTACACAGCTTTCAACTATTACCTTAACACTTACAAACATGCTTGGCCAAAACATCGTGAGCCAGCAAAGTGAAGTAAATGGTTTATTCAAACAAGTGTATGACTTATCTGCTTTTGCAGAAGGGCTTTACTTTATTACTGTGCGCTCAGAAAATGAAACGTTGCTGAGGAAGGTGATTAAGAAGTAAGAGAATTAATTTTAGAAATAAAAGAAGCCCCGCAAAACTGCGGGGCTTCTTTTATTTATTCCTAAAACCAAAAATTCTACTTTTACCCTTTCACAAATTTTTACTGATGTCCGACAACAACGATAAACGATTATTCCTGCTTGATGCCTTTGCCCTTATTTACCGTGCCTATTTTGCATTCGGCACTAACCAACGCGTAACTTCAACCGGGTTAAATACTTCTGCCGTCTTTGGTTTTACCAATACACTGTTAGAGATTTTGCAGAAAGAAAAACCAACGCACATTGCGGTGGTGTTTGATACCGCTGCCCCCACTGCCCGCCACATTGAGTTTGCCGAATACAAAGCCCACCGCGATGCCATGCCCGATGATATTGTGGTTGCCATTCCGTATGTGAAACGGTTGATTGAAGGTTTTAATATTCCTGTTTTATTCAGTGATGGCTATGAAGCGGATGATGTAATCGGCACGCTTGCCAAGAAAGCCGAGAAAGCCGGTTATACCACTTACATGATGACCCCCGACAAAGATTACGGGCAATTGGTAAGCGATAATATCTTTATGTATAAGCCAGCCAAGTTTGGCAACCCTGCTGAAATTCTTGGTCCGAAAGAAATCTGTGCGAAGTATAACATTCAGCGACCCGAACAGGTGATTGACATCCTTGGCTTGATGGGTGACACAGCTGATAACATTCCCGGTATTCCGGGTGTGGGCGAAAAAACCGCCATCAAATTAATCACCGAATATCATAGTGTTGAAAATCTTTTAGAGAATGCGGAGAAGCTGACTGGCTCGCTGAAAGAGAAGGTGATGAACAATAAAGACAAAGCCATATTGTCAAAAAAACTGGCCACCATTTTACTGGATGCGCCTGTGGAATTTGAGGAAGACAAGCTGATCATGGAAGCCCCCGACAAAGAAAAATTAAAAGAGCTTTTTACTGAATTAGAGTTTCGCCAGATTGCGAAGAGAGTATTGGGTGAAGAAATTTCTGCTGAAGTTGCAGAACAAAAGAAAGAGAAAAAAGCGATTGCTGCCACCAAGCAGGAAACCGGTCAGTTTGATATGTTTGGCGGTGATGATGAAACTGCAGCAGAAAATAACACTGAACAACCGCATGAAATTTTTAAAACCATTGCTGATGTTCCGCACACCTATCATTTAGTTGATACCAAAGAAAAAAGAGCAGAACTAATTCAACTTCTTTCTGCACAAAAAAGCTTTTGCTTTGATACCGAAACAACATCACTTGATGTTTTTGAAGCCGAGATTGTAGGCCTTTCATTTTCCTTCAAAAAGAGCGAAGCGTATTATGTTACCATTCCCGAAAACCAAACCGAGGCAAAAGAAATTATCACTGAATTCAAGTCTTTACTTGAAAACGAAGCAATAGAAAAAGTAGGACAGAATATGAAGTATGATATTTCTGTTCTCCGTAATTATGGCGTTGAGGTGTTGGGCAACAAGTTTGACACCATGATTGCGCATTACCTGATACAGCCCGACATGCGCCACAACATGGATGTACTGGCTGAAACATATTTAGGATATTCGCCCGTTTCCATTACTACACTCATTGGTGCGAAGGGCAAGAACCAACTCAGCATGCGCGATGCTCCCGTTGAAAAATTAGTGGAGTATGCCGGTGAAGATGCAGACATTACCTTGCAGTTGCGCGAAGTCTTTGAACCCATGTTGCAAAAAGATGGCACCAATAAAGTGTTTGACAACATTGAAATGCCATTGGTTGCTGTTTTGGCTGACATGGAAAATGAAGGAATTAATTTGGACACTGCTGCGCTTGCCTCCTTCTCATTAGAACTTCAGGACGAATTATTAAAAGTGCAAAGCGAGATTTACCAGATGGCGGGAACAACCTTTAACATTGCATCACCACAACAGTTGGGTAAGATTTTGTTCGATCACATGAAGATTTCTGACAAGGTAAAAAAGACAAAAACCGGTCAGTATGCAACAGGTGAAGACATTTTGGAAAAACTTGCAGCCGCAAATCCAATCGTTGAAAAAATTCTCATCTTCCGCGAATTGCAAAAACTCAAGAACACTTACGTTGACCCGCTGCCGACAATGCTCAATCGCAAGACCGGAAAAATTCACACCTCCTACAATCAGGTGGTAGCAGCAACAGGAAGATTGAGTTCTGACAAACCTAATCTGCAAAACATTCCCATCAGAACAGAAAAAGGTCGTGAGGTGCGCAAAGCATTTATTGCTCGCAACGATGAGTTCACTATTCTTTCTGCCGACTATTCGCAGATTGAATTGCGCATCATTGCAGAACTGAGCGAGGACCCGGGGATGATGGAAGCATTCCGCCAGGGTGTAGATATTCACTCCGCAACGGCTTCCAAAGTTTTCAATGTTCCGCTGGAGGCTGTGGACAAGGAAATGCGCAGAAAAGCAAAGGCGGTAAACTTCGGAATATCTTACGGACAAACTGCTTTCGGTTTATCGCAAACGCTCAACATTCCACGCAAAGAAGCACAGGATATCATTGAAAATTATTTTGCACAATACCCCAACGTGCGCGGACTAATGGACAAGAACATCAACTTTGCACGCGAGCACGGTTACGTAGAAACCATTAAGGGCCGCAGAAGATATTTGCGTGATATTAACGACAGCAATGCCAACGTGCGTTCAGGTGCTGAACGCAACGCCATCAACGCCCCTATTCAGGGTTCCGCTGCCGACATGATTAAGATTGCCATGATTACTATTCACCGCGAACTGAAAAAACAAAATCTGAAATCGCGTCTGCTTCTTCAGGTGCATGACGAATTGGTTTTTGATGCACACAAAGATGAAGTGGATTTATTAAAACCGTTAATCCGCGAAGGAATGGTGAATGCAATTCCAATGAAAGTTCCCATTGAAGTGGATATGAATACAGGCAAGAACTGGTTGGAGGCGCATTGAGTAATATCGTCATTGCGAGGGTTTTTCACCCGAAGCAATCTCCAAATAATAAGATTGCTTCGCTACGCTCGCAATGACGGAAATATTCCTTTTCTTTGAACTCTTAAAATCAAAAACAAAAAAATGAACAAACTATTTTTTGCACTACTATCTTCTGTTCTTTTTCTTGCTGCCTGCAGCAACGAACCAAAAAAAGAAAGCACCGAAGAAAAACCTTTTGTAGCCGAAGAACCTGTTGACCTTACCAATTCCGAAGCCATGATGAATAACATGCCTTCGCCCATTGAATTAGCAATCCTTATTAAAGCCGAAGGTGCTAAATACAACAAGGAATTACTGAACGATGTAAAGAACATTTCAAAATACACTACCAACGCAAAAAAAGCAATCAACATTGGTGTTTACAGTGCCGATGTAGGTTATACCACCCTCTTCAAACAAACACAGGAAACCTATTTTTACTTCAATAACATCCGCAAACTTTCTGATGAAATAGGTCTGTCAAGCGCCTTTGACCAAACCATGTTCGACCGTGTGGAAAGCAATGTAGAAAACCGCGATTCTCTTATTGGAATCATCACACAAGCCTATCAGGTTGCCAACAAATTTTTGAAAGACAACAACCGCATGAGTACATCGGTTCTTATGGTTTCGGGCGCGTGGGTTGAGTGCATGTATATTGCCACCCGCCTCAGCAGCAACGGAAAAATAAATCCGCAGATTGCAGCCCGCGTTGCTGAACAAAAAATTACACTCGCCAAACTTCTTTCAACCATGAACGAGTTTAAAACTGATGAAAATGTGGCTGCACTTATTCCCCAGTTCCAAAGCCTTAAAGCAATTATGGAAAAAGGCGAAATTGCAACACCAAAAGACGATGACTTTGTAATTAACGAAGCTCAATATAAAGAATTGGTTGCAAAAACTGAGGAGGTTAGGAGTTCGTTTGTGAACTAAAGCTTAGCATTTCAAATATATAGCGGTTTGATTTAAGCAGGAAAATCCTAAATTTGCCCTGCTTTACCAATAAACGCACAAACAAAAACACTTCACATCGGGAAATTTCTACTATATTAGATTTTCATTTTCAGCTATTTTGAATTCTGTGAAGTTCCGCCTTTCAAGCAAAAGTTCGTTCGTATGGTTTTTAACCATAGCTGTTTTCGTGTTCAGTTTTTACGGCTGCTCGCGCAAGAAAAACAGTTTCCTCAACCGCGCCTGGCACAACACCACCTCACATTACAACGGCTATTTCAATGGCCGCGAAGCCCTCAAAGAAGGTGTTGCCACCCTTGAAACCAGCCATACCGATGATTACGATAAGATATTGGAAGTTTTCCAGACAGGTGCTCCCGAACAGGCAAGCGCTATTAACCCCAATGCCGACAAAGCCATAAAAAAAGCAGGAACCATGATAGCCAACCATTCCATGCTTATCAAAGGCAAAGAATATTGCCGCTGGATTGACGATTGCTACATGCTCATAGGAAAATCAAACCATTACAAAAAAGATTTTTATCAGGCGGCTGAAATATTTAATTACGTCATCAAGCAATACAAAGACAAACCGGCTACCATTGCTGATGGCCGCATCTGGCTGCTACGCAACTATACCGCTATGAGCCGCCTTTCCAGTGCGCAGGGCGTTATAGATAACATTGAAGCAGACATTGAAGTGCTTCCCGAAAAACAGGTGGGTCATTATGCAGCTGCCTATGCCGATTTCCTTATTAAAAAAGAGGAATACGCCAACGCCATTCCTCAGTTGGAAAAAGCCATTGCCAATACCAAGAATAAACGCCTTATAACCCGTTACACCTATATTCTTGCTCAACTTTACGAGAAGGTAAACGACAAAGCGAAAGCCTCATTTTACTACGCACAGGTTTTGAAGAAGAACCCAACCTATGATATGGCTTTCAATGCACAAATCAATCAGGCATTAATGTTTGATGTGGCATCGGGTAGCAGCAGTGCTGACCTGAAAAAAACACTACGCAAAATGTCGCGTGATGATAAAAATATCGAATACTTAGACCGCATTTATTATGCCCTTGCCGGAATTGCCATCAACGAGAGCGAATACGATGAAGCCATTAAATTGCTGAAACAATCTGTACTTGCCAGCACATCCAACACCAAACAAAAAGGCCTCTCGTACCTCGGCCTTGCCGATTTGTATTTTGATAAACCCGAATACGAAAACTCTAAACTTTATTACGACAGCACACTGACCGCCCTTCCGAAAGAGCATGCAGAGTTTCCGCGTGCCGAAGCAAAGCGCAACAGTTTGGAAGATTTAGTAAAAAATCTGCACATCATTGCCTTTGAAGACAGTGTTCAGAAACTGGCACAAATGAGTTCAACCGAACTGGATATTTACATTGATGACATGATTGCAAAAATCATTGAAGAAGAAGAACGCAAACGTTTTGAAGAAGAGAATGCAGCACTCAACCCGCTCAATACCAATACAAATACCAACACTAATACCAATGCTACCACAGGCGGCAAATGGTATTTTGATAATCCCACAACAATCAGTTTTGGTTACGGTGAGTTTGCGCGCATCTGGGGCAACCGGAAACTGGAAGATAACTGGCGCAGAAAAAACAAAGAAAGCGTTGCACCAACAATAGCAGAGAATGCGTTGGAGGATTCTTTAGCTGCAAAAAAAGACACATTTGATGTAAAGTCAAAGGCTTATTACCTCAGAAGCATACCCACCACACAAGCTGCAATGGACAGTTCAAACGGCAAAGTTATTGAAGCCTATTATAGCCTCGGCATGATTTACCGTGAACAGTTGGATGACAAACCTCGTTCCGTTGATGCATTTGAAACACTATTGAAACGTTATCCTAAAAATAAATACACTCTTGCTTCTTATTATCAGCTTTACAGACTCAATCTGGCAACGGGCAACAAGCCACGCGCAGAATATTACCGCAACCTGATTATAAAAGAATACCCTGAAAGCGAATACGCCAACATTCTGCAAAACCCGAATTACCTGAAAGAACTGGAAGCATTTAAAGGTCGAGCTGCCGAGTTTTATGGCGAAACATTTGCCGCTTACGAAGCACAGGATTACGATGTGGTAATTCAAAATGCAAACCAGGCGCACATCCGTTTCGAGAAAAGCGACCAGCTTCAGCGCTTTGATTTATTGAAAGCAATGGCAATCGGCAAAACACAAAAGCTAAATGAATTTGAAGCTTCGCTGAAAGAACTGATTGCAAAATATCCCCAAGGTGAAGAACGCAAGGAAGCCGAAAATATTCTGAAATACATTGAGGGAATTCGCGGTGGCGCTGATGAAAGAATGCCTGACGACAAGATTTTAAACCTTCCAGCAATTGTTGACCAAAGTCTGTATCGCCTGAATAAAGATACTGTTCACTATTACGTTACGGTTGTCGGCAAAATGGGCTACAACAACAGTCCGCTGAAAGCAAAAATTTCAGACTTTAACACAGAGTTTTTTAGTCTTGATGGGCTTACGATTAAAAATATTATGCTCAACCCACTTTCGCAATTAGTGTATGTTGAGAAATTTGAAAATGCTGCCAAAGCCAAAGCTTACTTTGAAGCCATCAAACAAAAACCTGAAATTTTTGAAGGTCTTGCAACGGAAGAATACCGTCACTTTATTATTTCGGCAGGCAACTTCAACATCTATTACAAGGATAAAAACATTGACAAATACTTAGAGTTTTTCAACACCAATTACGCTAATAATTAAGCGACTTTACGAGAAATAAAAAGATGGATTCAACTAGACAAAATAAAGTAAACAGGTTGTTGCAAAAAGAACTCGGGGAGTTTTTTCAGCGCGAAAGCCGCACCTTTTTTGGCGGTACTTTTATAACAGTAACTGCGGTACGCATCACGCCTGACCTTTCTATGGCACGGGTTCACCTGAGCATCTTTATCGCAAAAGACAAACAAGCCGTGCTCGACAAAGTAATTGAACTGAAAAAAGAAATCCGCAAACGCATCGGTAATAAAATCGGCAAGCAGGTGCGCATTGTTCCCAACTTTGAATTTTTTATTGACGACTCAATGGACTACGCTGAAAACATTGACAAACTGCTGAAAAAATAAGTATGCAATACGATCCGATAAAACGAAGACTCGGCAGTTTTTTTAACCAAAGTCCTTTCCTACGCAAAACATTTTACAACCTGCTTGATTTACTCTTGCTGCGCTCATGGCATGTACACAAAGAATTGAAAGCATGGAAGAAAACAGCGCCCGGTAAAGTATCTGTGCTGGATGCAGGTTCAGGCTTCGGGCAATACTCTTATTACCTTTCAAACCTTCTTCCCTCTTGCGAAATTCTTGCAGTAGATGTAAAAGAAGAACAGGTTGCCGACTGCAATAATTTTTTCAAAAGCATTGGAAAGAACAATGTAAAGTTTGAAGTTGCTGATCTTACCAAATTTGTAAAACCGGATAGTTATGATCTGGTTTTATCGGTTGATGTAATGGAACATATTCTGGAAGATGTGCAGGTGTTTAAAAACTTTGTTGCTTCTATGA
>CAMAVO010000083.1 GCA_945861685.1 Chitinophaga pinensis
GAAAATTCGGGGTTAGGTGTGGTCTTTATAGTTGAGGCTTTCAACAAAATAACACAAACAGGTTATATTTATGTTACCTTTTTTGACATTGCAACAAAAAAAATTATCCTCTCCGAAAAACTTTCCGGTGAAGCACGGGGAATGGGATTACGCAACTATTGGGCGGGGTGCATATTTGAAGTGATGGAAACGAGTCAAAGTAAACTCCGCCATTGGAGAAAGCAAGTTGGAGAGTGATAAGCAATCCCAAACTATAAAAAGTTAAAAAAAAAATAATTCTGCCCTTGCCCAAAGAAGTTTACATAACCCGTCTATCCAAGTTTTTACCCAACAGCCCTGTTTCAAATGATGAAATGGAAGGTTTGCTTGGTATGATAAATAATAAACCATCAAGAGGTAGGCGGATAGTATTACGAAATAACGGTATTAAAAATCGATATTATGCCTTAGATGAAAATGGCAACATTACCCACAATAATGCACAACTAACAGCAGAAGCAGTTAAAGGATTATTTGATAAAGATTTCACAATCGATAATATGGAAATCCTTGCCTGCGGGACTACTTCGCCTGATCAGTTGTTGCCCTCACACGGCTCAATGGTTCATGGTGCATTAGGTAATTCTACTACAGAAGTAGTTACATTCTCTGGGGCCTGTTGCGCTGGTATGCATTCTATGAAGTTTGCTTATATGGCAATAATGGCAGAAATGAACAAAAGTGCTGTTACAACCGGTTCTGAACAAACATCATCTTGGATGCTGGCACGTAGTTTTAAAGAAGAAACCCGAAGTCAGTCTGAACTTTCAGAATTGCCATTTCTGGCATTCGAAAAAGATTTTTTACGTTGGATGCTCTCAGATGGAGCAGGTGCTGCTCTTTTGCAGGACAAGCCATCTGATGTTGGATTTTCCTTCAAAATTGAATGGCTTGATTTATTTTCTTTTGCGGGTGAAATAGAAACTTGCATGTATGCCGGTTCTGATAAATTAGAAAATGGGGAGTTAAAGGGGTGGAAAGAATATAAACAACGTGATTGGGTGAACAACTCCATTTTCTCTTTAAAACAAGATGTAAAAATGTTAGATAAATACATTGTTAAAATTGGCATAAAAAAACTATCTGAAACATTAAAAAAGAAAAACCTATCAATTGACGAAATTGATTACTTCCTACCTCACATGTCCTCAGAATTCTTCCGAAAAAAAATTATGGAGGAACTGATTACAAATGAAATTCCCATTCCATTAGAAAAATGGTTTACTAATTTAACACAAGTGGGCAATGTAGGCTCCGCATCAATATATCTTATGCTTGAAGAATTACTTAAGTTTGATAAACTTAAAAAAGGACAAAAAATTTTGTTACTTGTTCCTGAAAGCGCACGTTTTTCTTATGCTTATTCTTTGCTAACTGTTGTCTAATAAGCAAAGGCTCTAAGTTTATTTGCTAAAAGAATTAATTTTGCCATCCTGTAATTCGGAAAATGGAAAAAGAACAAGTGCCGCAGGACGATGAAAACCTGCTTGAAGGTAAGTTTGCCGTTGTAAAATATGCCCTTGATAAAAACGGAAAATACGTAAAGGTTCCAAGCGTTGGCTGGGAGCCTGAAAATGTTGCGCTGAAACAAGCCTGGGAAGTGATTAATGAAAAGGTAGAAACTGCTCGTAAACGTGTTTTATCAGGTGAAGTAAGTCCACTGGCTTACTGGATTGAAAAAAACATGATGGACGAAAAACTGGTGGGCGACTACATGGGCTTCTCCAAATGGAAAGTAAAAGAGCATCTAAATCCTAAAGTGTTTTCTGCACTTCCTGAAGATGTTCTGAAAAAGTATTCAGAGGTTTTTAAAATCACAGTGGAAGAATTGACCAAAATAGCTTAAGCAAAATAAGACATTGATTATATCTAACTATCAGCATCACCAAAGTGCTCACTGCGAGAACGGCACGGTTTCAAATCTTCTGAATTTTCACAAACTGGAATTAAGCGAACCCATGGTGTTCGGTATTGGCTCAGGGCTTTTCTTCAGCTACATGCCTTTTCTGAAGTTGAACGGAATGCCGGGAACTTCTTACCGTATTTTACCCGGAGAGATATTCAAACGCCTTACTAAACGCCTGAACATAAAAGTAAAAACCGAGAAGTTCAGCGACAAGAAAAAAGCAATGGATGAATTAGACCGTGCATTGGATAAAGGATTGCCAATTGGTATGCTGACCAGTGTTTTTTATTTACCTTATCTTCCAAAAGCATTTCGATTTCATTTTAATGCACACAATATTGTTGTCTTCGGAAAGCAAAACGGCAACTATTTAGTAAGCGACCCGGTGATGGATAATCCCACCGAAATCTCTTATGAAGACCTGATGCGTGCCCGTTTTGCAAAAGGTGTAATGCCGCCAAAAGGCAGAATGTATTACCCTGTTGAAGTACCTACTCCAACCGAAAAGGAAATGAAGATTGCCATTGTAAAAGGCATTAACAAAACTACTTCGGATATGCTGACCATTCCCGTTCCGTTTTTCGGGCTGTGGGGCGTGCGTTACCTTGCCAAAAACCTGCGCACATGGGATAAAAAATTAGGAGAGAAACAGGCAGGTCTTTACCTCGGAAATCAAATCAGAATGCAGGAAGAGATCGGGACAGGCGGTGCAGGTTTTCGTTTTATTTTCGCTGCATTTTTGCAGGAAGCAAATGATATTATGCGCCAGGATTTGTTCAATGAAGCATCGGCTGAGATGACCATTGCTGGCGACCGCTGGCGCGAGTTCGCCTACCTTGCAGGTAAAGTCTGCAAGGGTCGTGCAACAAGCGACATCACCTATCCTTTGCTTGCCGATATTCTTTTGGATTGTGCCGACAAGGAAGAAAAGGTTTTCAAAAAACTGAAAAATCTTAAAGCCTGATGTCTGCTGCCATCAGCATTGAAAACCTTGTACATCGCTACAAAGATGCGGAGCAAGTTGCTGTAAATGATATTTCATTAGAAATAAATGAAGGCGAAATTTTCGGTTTGCTCGGCCCAAACGGAGCAGGAAAAACTACTACTATTTCTATTCTTTCGGGATTACTTAAACCTATGCAGGGAAAGGTTACTATTCATGGTTTTGATGTAACACTACAAATTGACGAAAGCAAAAAATTGATTGGTGTTGTGCCTCAGGAAATAGCACTCTACCCTACTCTTACAGCAAATGAAAACCTTGAATTTTTTGGCAGTATGTATGGAATTCAAAAAGCGGCATTGAAAGATAAAATCAAAAACTATTTAAATTTATTCGGACTGGAGAATACCGGAAACAAACGCCTAGAGCAGTTCTCCGGAGGCATGAAACGCAGGCTGAATTTAATTGCATCGCTGCTGCACGACCCTAAGATTTTAATTCTTGACGAGCCGACAGCAAGTGTGGATGTACAGTCGCGCAATCTGATTATTGAGTTTCTGCGTGACCTGAATAAAAAGGGAACAACCATTTTATACACCTCGCATTACCTGGAAGAAGCTGAAAACCTTTGCACCGAGATTGCCATTATTGATGATGGGAAAATTATAGTTCAGGGTTCACCGCAGCAAATTATCGGCAGTCAACCGGAGTTTGATAATCTTGAAACTGTTTTCTTAAAACTGACAGGCAAAAAACTGAGAGATTGAATGAGATTTAGCGCCACCATAAAAAAGGAATGCCTTATTCTGCTTCGCGATAAAGCAGGGCTGGCAATACTTTTTATCATGCCGCTGTTTCTCATCACCATCATGTCGTTGATACAGGATGCGCCTTTCAAGGATTACAAAGAGAATAAAATACCGATTGTGTATGTGGACAACGACAAAGATTCATTGGGAAGCATAATTGAAAAAGGATTAGTGAACTCCGGTATATTTTCTGTCATCACAGAAATTGATGGAACAGCTGCAAACGATGAAAACACAAAAAAATCTGTAGCACGTGGAGAATATCGTTTAGGAATTATTATTCCCGAAGGAGCTACCAAAACGATGAACAAAAACGTGGAAAATCGTGTTGCCAAAATGCTAGCAAATTTCGGCATGGCTAAGAAAGATAGCTCAGTATTTCAATCCGATTCTATTCAATTGATTATCCTGTTTGACCCGGCTGCTAAAATTGCTTTCCGAAGCTCAGTAAGCAGTACGCTGGATAAGTTTATCACCCGCACGGAGATGGAAACTATGCTCCTCATCTTCTCACAAAAATTGGGTGAAGCAAGTGGAATAAAACAGGAAGCAGCAATAGAATCCCGTCCGCTGATAACATTAAAAGAGATACAGGCAAACGACAGTAAAGTGGCGGAACTGCTTACCAATTCTGTTCAGCACAATGTTCCTGCATGGGCAATTTTTGCAATGTTTTATATTGTTATTCCGTTGGCTTCTTCCATGATCAAAGAGCGCGAGGAAGGCAGCGCACTGCGCCTGCTGATTATTCCCGGCTCATATATGACCTGCCTTTATGGAAAGATTTTTATTTACACCATAGTTTGTCTTATCCAGTTTATTCTAATGATGATGGTGGGCATTTATATTCTTCCTCTACTTGGTCTCCCGGCCTTTGAAATCGGACATAATTTTATCGCATTAGTACTAATGATAATTGCTTGTGCGCTTGCAGCCACAGGTTATGGTTTCATGGTGGGTTCAATTTTCAATAGTCATCATCAGGCAATGGTATTTGGTTCTGTGAGTGTTGTAATTCTTTCAGCCATTGGCGGGGTATTGGTTCCCGTTTATGTAATGCCGGGCATCATGCAAAACATTAGCATAATTTCTCCCCTGAATTGGTCGTTGAATGGACTAAACAATGTGTTTCTGCGGCAGACCGATTTTACAGCACTTGTTCCGGATATGCTGAAACTATTGGGGTTCTTTGTTGTTATGATTTTGCTGTCGGCTAAGTTTAATCAGATGAAGAAGTATAAGTAAGTTTGCAGACAAATGAAAACATCCGCTGTTTCCAACTACCTTTCTTTAATTAAATTCAGTCACACTGTTTTTGCACTGCCTTTTGCTTTGCTTGGTTTTTTCCTTGCGGTAAAAACCACTGAAAAAAATTTTGATTGGAAGCTGTTAGGTCTTGTTGTTCTTTGTATGGTTTTCGCGCGCAGCGCGGCAATGGCATTCAACCGACTTATTGATACCGATGTGGATAAAGACAATCCGCGCACTGCTATCCGTGAAATACCTGCCGGAATTATCGGCAAGGGTTCAGCATTGGTTTTTGTGATTTTGAATTCATTTTTCTTTATTGCTGCTACTTATTTTATCAATACCATTTGTTTCTATTTAAGTCCTGTTGCACTATTGGTAATACTGGGTTACAGCTATACTAAACGCTTCACTTTTCTTTGTCATTTAATTTTAGGATTAGGTTTATCGCTTGCTCCGATTGGCGCATGGCTGGCGGTAACGGGTGAGTTTGCAGTGCTTCCTGTTTTATTTTCATTTGCTGTTTTATTCTGGGTTAGCGGCTTTGATATTATTTATGCTTTGCAGGACGAAGCATTTGATAAATCAAAAGGTCTGCATTCCATTCCGGCAGCCATAGGAACAAAAAATGCATTGTTACTATCCTCTATTTTCCATTTTTTTTCTGCGGATTTTATTTTAGCAGCCGGATTTATTGGCAATGCAGGAATGTATTACTGGATTGCAGCCGCCATTTTCAGCGGACTGCTGCTTTACCAACATAGCCTTGTAAAACCAAATGATTTAAGCAAAGTGAATATCGCTTTTTTCACCACCAACGGAATTGCCAGTATTGTATTTGCTTCGCTTGCAATAGTAGATTTATATCTATGAACTTAGTCATTGTGCTTCCGGGTGAGGCACTTCCGCAGGAATATTTTGATGTGCGTTATGAAGTGTTGCGCAAGCCTTTGGGAAGTCCTCGCGGGTCTGAATTACTGACTGATGATGACAAATCTATTCATGCGTACATTTCAATTGAGGATAAAATTGTTGCCGTAGGAAGAATTGCCCTGCTTGCAGGTGATGGCTCAGTAAAAGATCCTGTTGGCAGTAATTGTCCTGCATTTGAGCCTTTAGGTGAGGATGTTAAAATAGTTTTAACAGACGACAAAGGCGAACCTTTTGCTTCGCGTTTACGCCCTGCCGCTCAGGTAAGACAAATGGGAACACTTCCTGAATTTCAGGGAAAAGGATTTGCTGCAAAAATTCTTTCTGGACTGGAAGAAACTGCAAAATATCACTGGAATGCAAGAACAGGCTGGTTGCAGGCTCGCATTGCGGCTATTCCGTTTTATGAAAAATGCGGATGGACAACTTATGGGGAAGAATACGATGTAAACAAGGTGGGTGCGCACCGCAGTATGTGGAAGAAACTATGAAAACCAACCATTCAATAAAAATCCGTTTTAATACCGAGTGCAGCGACAACCGCCTTTACTGGCGCGTGTTAATTGATGGTGTTGAACACCTTGCCGAAAATATTTATATCAATGCTCCTGTTTTTACCAGCGGTGATTTTTTGCCTGATAAAAATCAGACCAAACATCATATCTCCTGCGTGAGTGATAATCTGGGCTGGAATGGTGATATCTTAACTGTGAATTAAATTAAGCAGTTATCGGCTTATTCACTTTCTCTTCCAGCAATGCAATATCAGCAACTTCAATCATGGTTTTCACATAATGAAATTTCAAACCTTTAAGATAATGTGGTTGAATTTCATTGATGTCTTTTTCGTTTTCATGCGAAAGAATAATGTCGGTGATATTAGCGCGTTTTGCAGCCAGAATCTTTTCTTTAATTCCTCCAACCGGAAGCACCCTTCCGCGCAGAGTAATCTCACCTGTCATAGCTAATTTCTCTTTCACCTTACGTTGTGTAAAAGCAGAAGCCAATGCAGTAAAAATAGTGATACCCGCACTTGGTCCGTCTTTAGGTGTAGCACCTTCCGGAACGTGAACGTGTACATTCCATTGTTCAAAAATATCGGACTGCAAACCTAAATCATAGCAATGCGATTTAAGATATTCCAATGCAAGCATGGCCGATTCTTTCATCACATCACCCAGATTTCCGGTGAGGGTGAGTTTACCTTTTCCTTTACTTAAACTTACTTCTATAAAAAGTATGTCACCACCAAAAGCAGTCCAGGCAAGGCCTGTAACCACTCCGGCAATATCATTACCCTGATAAATATCTTTCTGATAATGCGAAACGCCCAAAATTTTACGGGCTTTGTCAACAGTGATTTCAGCTTCCGCTTTCTCACCCGAAGCAACTGATTTTGCAACGCTGCGTATCAAACGAGCAAGAACTTTCTCTAAATTACGTACACCCGATTCGCGGGTATATTCTTCAATAATTGTTTCAAGCACTTTATCCGTGAATGTAACCTGCTTCCTTTTCAGGCCATGCTCTTCAATTTGTTTAGGAACAAGGTGGCGTTTTGCTATTTCAACTTTTTCTTCAACGGTGTAGCCTGTTACTTCAATAATCTCTAGCCTGTCGCGAAGCGCAGGTTGAATAGTGCTGAGTGAATTGGCTGTTGCTATAAACAGAACCTTTGAAAGGTCGTAACCGGTTTCAACATAATTATCGTGAAAGGCATTATTTTGTTCCGGATCAAGCACCTCCAATAAAGCAGAAGAAGGATCACCGTGTGAATCGCGTCCCACTTTATCCAACTCGTCTAATACAAAAACAGGATTAGATGATTTTGCTTTACGTAGGCTTTGAATAACGCGTCCGGGCATTGCACCGATATAGGTTTTACGATGACCGCGCACTTCCGCTTCATCACGTAAACCACCTAATGACATACGCACATATTTTCTGCCCAATGCTTTTGCTATGGATTTACCCAATGATGTTTTACCAACTCCGGGAGGTCCTACCAAACAAAGGATTGGCGACTTCATATCACCTTTCAATTTCAACACAGCAAGGTGTTCGAGAATACGGTCTTTTACTTTATCTAGGCCAAAGTGATCGGCATCTAAAATATTTTTTGCACGCTTAAGATTGAAATTATCTTTCGTGTACTCGTTCCAGGGAATATCCAACAATACGTCCAGGTAATTGGTTTGCACCGAATACTCAGAAGCCATTGGATTCATGCGCTTTAACTTAGCCAGATCTTTTTTGAAAAGCTCTGCTGTTTCTTTGCTCCACTTTTTCTTCTCAGCACGCTTCTCCAGTTCTTTTAACTCCTGCTCAAACGAATTTCCACCCAGTTCTTCCTGAATGGTTTTCATTTGTTGATTCAGAAAATACTCGCGTTGCTGCTTATCTAAATCAGTTTTTACTTTAGTCTGTATCTGGTTTTTCAATTCCAACATCTGCAACTCTTTGGTAAGAAATTCCAAAACCAATGTTGCACGTTTCTTCAAATCACTTTCATCCAGCACTTTCTGTTTTTCATGAACTTCCACATTCATGTTTGAAGAAATAAAATTGATGAGGAATGACGGGCTGTCAATGTTTTTCAACGCGAAAGCAGACTCAGAAGGAATGTTAGGCGACTGACGCACAATCTGCGTTGCCACATCTTTCAAGGAAGAAATAAGTGCACTGAATTCTTTATCCTTTTTATCGGGTTTGGCATCAGGAATTGCTTCTACTTTAGCTTTAAAGTAAGGCTCACTCTGAACTACTTCCTTTAATTCAAATCGCTTTTTGCCTTGAATGATAACGGTTGTGTTTCCGTCAGGCATGCGCAGCATTTTAATGATATAGGCTACCGTACCAATCTTATTCAGATCTTCAAATTTAGGGTCTTCAATGCCCACGTCTTTTTGCGCTACAACACCAATAATCTTACTTCCTCGGTTTGCTTCTTTAATCAGTTTTATGGATTTATCGCGGCCAACGGTAATAGGAATTACAACACCCGGGAACAAGACCGTATTCCTCAACGGAAGTATTGACAAAATTTCAGGTAGTTTCTCCGAATTCATGGTATCCTCATCTTCCTGAGTGAGCAACGGGATAAATTCCGGCTCATCGTCAATGAGGTGATTCAGCGACAGGGCTTCGATATTAAGGTCATCTTTATTCATACGGTTCATATTTCTCCTCTTTGGTGGGCTGCTTATTTGTCAATAGCTGTGCCAAAGGGAAATTGTCAGGTTTGTTATTTTTTTGTCAGTTCTGTGATGTACTCAAATATCTTTTCGTCTTCTTTAGTCAGGCCAATGTGTCTGCGCTCCATTACCAGCTTTGCTGTTTCTAGTGCTTTTTCAAGGCTGTAAATCATAAAACCATTTGCTCCGCCCCACGAAAAAGAAGGAATAAAATTGCGCGGAAACCCTGCTCCGAAAATATTACAACTTACTCCCACCACTGTTCCTGTATTGAACATGGTGTTTATTCCGCACTTGCTGTGGTCGCCCATAATCAATCCGCAGAATTGTGAACCTGTGCTTACAAAGGTATTCTCTGCATAGTTCCAGAGTTTTACTTCAGCATAATTATTCTTCAGATTGGAGTTATTGCTGTCGGCACCTAAATTACACCACTCACCAATTACAGCATTGCCAAGAAAACCATCGTGTGCTTTATTAGAATAACCGAAAATAACAGAGTTATTTACTTCACCACCAACCTTTGAATGTGGTCCGATGGTAGTTGCTCCGTAAATTTTAGCACCCATTTTCAATGTTGAATGTTCGCACAATGCAAACGGACCGCGGATAAGCGAGCCTTCCATTACTTCAGCATCTTTGGCTATATATACAGGACCTGAAGAAGCATTAATTACAGATGCCTCCACCTTTGCGCCTTCTTCCAGAAAAATATTTTCGGGAGTGATTAAGGTGTTGCTTTCAGAAATTTTAGCCGACTTTCTTCCTTTGGTCAGCAGTTTAAAATCTGCTTCAATTGCTTCTGCGTTCTTTTGAAATATATCCCAAAGGTTATTAACCTGTAAAAACTTAGCTGCGTAGTTATGTTTAACATAACAGTCAGTGTCACTTTCTTTAAAAGTCTCGACCTTATGTTTTGGCAGAGCCAGCGCGATAAAAGTATTTTCAGTAATAATCGCTTCACCGGTTTTCAATTCTTTAATTTTCTTCACCATGTCCTCATCAGGACAAACGGAAGAATTGATAAGAATATTGTCTGCACTAATGTTTACCGGAAACTTTCCCGATAAATAATCTTCTGTCATTGAAGATGTTTTTCCGAAATAATGTTCCCACTTTTCGCGAATAGTCAGAATTCCAATGCGGATATCTGCTACCGGTCGCGTAAAAGTAAGCGGCAATAGGTGGTTTCTTCGGTTTCCGTCAAACAGGATAACGTTCATAGCTCAGATTTAAACGTCAATATTAAGGAATTACCTCCTAAGACATTTTATTTTTCGATGAATACCTCATTATTTTCAGCACTGATAACACGGATTAATCAGCCGAAAATATGAAAGTGAAGGCAAAATAAATTCCCGTGTAAATCATATTTTTCTACTTTTGTTGCCCCTCGCTGCCCACGTGGCGAAATTGGCAAACGTTGCGGTCTCAGAAGCCGTTGGTGTAATTACCTTGGGAGTTCGAGTCTCCCCGTGGGCACAAGCATTAAAACCCGAAAACGCCCTGAAAAAGATCAATAATAGGATTTGTTTCAGGGTGTTTTATTATCAGTCCGTTGTTGAAACAATTTCTGAAGAGGGGAAAAGCATAACCAAACAATTCGTTTTTTTGTAACAGAATTCAGTTAATCAAGTATAACCGCACGATTAATACTGTCTTCTGACCAAAAAAACACCTATGAAGCAACGCATACTTTATGCTGTTCTGTTCCTGTTAATTATAGCCTCAAACACTGTATTGGCGCAGGACCCAACCTTCTCACAATACTATTCCAACAAGCTATATTACAATCCTGCTTTTGCAGGTGCCGACCCCGGTCTTCGCGTTAATTTCAACTACCGTAACCTCTGGACATCGCTGAACAGCAATTTCGGGACCTACAACTTCAACATGGATATTTCGGATTTTAACCTTGGAGGTGGTATTGGTGCTGTTGTGGTAGGCAATGTGGAGGGTGATGGTTTGCTGCGAACCAACAGCTATGCGCTTAATTATTCATACCGGATAACTGTAATGCCTCGCATGTGTGACGTGCACATAGGACTGCAAGCCGGGTATATGCAAAAATCAATTGACTGGAGCCGTTTTGTATTCAGCGACCAGCTTGACCCTGTTTACGGACAGGTTTATACATCAGCAGCTACCCCACCTTCCGATACCAAACGCGGAATGTTTGATGCAGCTGCCGGTATTATGACCCGTTTTAACATTAAGAAACACCGCAGCCGCAGAATCATAAGCAGCACCATCGGTTTTTCGGTGCAACACCTTACCCAACCCAATGAATCATTGATTGGCGGAGTACAACGCCTGCCACGCAAATATGTAGGACATTTGAGTTTTATGATTCCTGTCTCGAAGAAAAAATTAAGAAGCAAAAACCTTACTTACCTGTCGCCCAATTTTATTTATGAAAGACAAAGTGTTTTGCAAACCTTTAACTTAGGTTTATTTGCCTTGCGTGCTCCTTTGGTGATTGGTGTCTGGTACCGAAACGGAACACCTATTCTTATTCCTAAACGCACCGATGCGCTTGTTTTTAGTCTCGGTTTCAGAGGAAGAGACGGAAACGGAGCATTTATTTACCAATTTGGTTACAGCTATGATTTAACATTGTCTAAACTGGCAGGTTCTTCTGGTGGTTCGCACGAGATTTCATTGCTGCTGGAATTTACATCCGCCAGACTTACCAGCGTTCGTTCAAACTCTGCCCGCAGAAAAGCACGTAACTGTTATAACTTTAACGGGCCAAGGAATTTGCCGAAGATTTTCTAGAAAGAATAATGCTGATTTGACAGATTAAATTCAATTCAGCCTATTATTCCATAATCATAAACCTTGAATCCAACGGATTTAAGTTCTCTTTTAGTGATTGTATAAACCCACTGCCA